>CASGVX010000014.1 GCA_949346185.1 uncultured Lachnospiraceae bacterium | reverse complement strand
ACTATACGGCAGATAATATTGTCAGGGAGGAAGTCCGCCGGGAGATTCTGAAAGACCTGATTCATGGGACGGATTTGGAGATTCAGGATGAGAATGATTTTATCAATGACCTGGAGTCGGAAATCAGCAGGGTCAAGGGAGATCGGATGGATTTGGAACATTATTACTCCCCGCTGTGCCCGGAGGATACATTCCGGGAGATTTTCCGAAAGTATCAGCAGGCTTTAGAGCGGAGGCGTTTGCTGGACTTTGACGATATGCTGGTGTACTGCTATGAGCTGCTGTCCCAGCGGGAAGATATTTTGGGGCTGTGGCAGCAGCAGTTCCGATACATTCTCATTGATGAATTCCAAGATATCTGCTTGGTGCAGTATGATGTGATGAAGCTTCTGGCGGCACCGGAGAATCATATTTTTATCGTGGGGGATGATGACCAGTCCATCTATGGATTCCGAGGAGCCAAACCGGATATCATGAAGCAGTTTTTGAAGGATTTTTCCGGGGCGAAGAAGTGTACCCTGGATATCAATTACCGTTGTGCCGCTCCTATTGTGGAGGCGGCAGGGCGGGTAATCGCCAAGAATAAGAACCGCATGGCAAAGAAAATCCGGGCGGCAGAGGGGGAGGCTGCTGAGAAGAGAGATGAGGCTTCCGTGGCAGAAAATGAAGTGGCTGCGGCGGGAAGTCAAGTTTTTGCTGTAGAAAAAGCAAGAACGGGAGAAGATTGGGCAGTGAGGAATCCAGCCAATGGAGAGGTGAATGTAAGTATCAAGGCATTTCCCAAGGTGACGGAGGAGAATATGGATATTCGAGAAAAGATCTTGGCGTACCAGCGGGAGGGGATTCCTCTGGGAGAGATGGCGGTGCTTTTTCGCACCAATCCTCAGGCTAGGGCTTTGAGTTCCAAATTGATGGAATTTAACATTCCCTTTTCTATGAAGGAACGGATACCAAATCTGTACGACCACTGGATGGTGCAGGATGTATTGGCCTACGTCCGGGTTGCCCGGGGCAATCGGGAGCGGGGGCAGGTGATGCGGATTATCAATAAGCCGAAGAGATACGTCCACCGCAATGCCTTTACGGAGCCCTATGCGGACTTGGAGGAGTTGAAGTTGTTCTATGAGGACAAGGGTTGGATGGTGGAGCGCATTGAGCAGCTACAATACGATTTGTCCATGCTGGCAAAGATGAAGCCCTATGCGGCGGTTAATTTTATTCGCCGGGGTATAGGATATGAGGAATATGTGAGGGAGTATGCGGATTACCGCGGAATTTCCCCGGAGGATTTGCTGGAAATACTGGATGAGCTCCAAGAGGAAGCCAAGGGACATGAGACTTTTGAGGACTGGTTTGATTCGATGCAGGAATACCGGGAGGAATTGCTGCGGCAATCTAGAAAGAAGGGACAGGAGCAGGAGGATGCGGTGCAGCTGATGACTATGCACGGCGCCAAGGGATTGGAGTTTGCCTGCGTGTTCATTCCTGATGCCAATGAGGGAGTGACGCCCCACGGCAAGTCTGTGCTGGCGGCGGATCTGGAGGAGGAGCGGAGAATGTTTTACGTGGCCATGACCAGAGCGAAAAGACACTTGCATATCAGTTATGTAAAGGAGCGGTTTAACAAGGAAGTAGATATCTCTCGGTTCGTCCAGGAAATCATTGGATAATGGGCTGGTAGTTTTGCTTGGCGAGGGGCTTTCCAGCATGGCAGGATGCCGCATCTTATTTCTGCATTTTTCTTCTGTATTCTGCCGGGCTTAAGTTTACATATTTTTTGAATTTCATGTGGAAGTAGTCCACATTGCGGTAACCCACCTGTTCCGCAATCTCGTATACTTTCAAATCCGTTTTGGTGAGCAGGTCTTTGGAGTGGTTGATGCGGATCTGATCCACAAATACATTGAAGCCGACACCGACTCTCTTGGCAAAGATTTTTCCCAAGTAGGAACTGTTGTAACCAAAGAGGGGGGCGATGGTTTCCAGCTTGATATTATCCATGTAGTTGTGCTCGATATAGTGGATGATGTCTTCCATAACGCTGCTGCTGGAATGGCTGCCAATTGATGTCATAATCATTTCAAACTGCTCTGTGAAGAAAAGCACAATTTGATACAGATAATACTTTTCATCAATTTGCCTGATGATATCTGCATTTCCGGGAAAAGGAATATTGGTGCTGTGATATAGATGGGATATTTTCTCCTTGATGGATAAATATAAATCCGTAAGGAAGAGTTTGATCTGAGGAATGCCCTCCTTGCAGCGGTAGAGGTTCTTTTCCAATTCGCTCAGGGTTTCTGCCACATGGTTTCTCATGGAAGTTTGGAGGAATCCTACCAATTTTTCTCGATAGTCCTGAAGGACTTGATTATTTAATTCAAACGCATGGCTGGATTCATCTGCGGGCAAGTCCAAGTATCCGACGGTGTGCTGCCTGTGTTCGCAGAAAAACCGTCGCTTCAGGAGACGCAGGGCCTCGCTGTAGGAAATAGAAATGT
Organism: uncultured Lachnospiraceae bacterium; assembly: GCA_949346185.1. GTDB lineage: Bacteria > Bacillota > Clostridia > Lachnospirales > Lachnospiraceae > Butyribacter. Next base: position 12,812 of record CASGVX010000014.1, on the reverse strand, counting down.
CTTCCACCCGCTCCGCAATGCGTCCGTAAGTGATAAATAGGGAGTCCAGGGGGGAATTAGACTGGGGCTTTTCTTCCCGCTCATATCGCTCTAGGAAGTCTTGGAACTGGGATAAAATAGCCCTGCCTTTTAAAAGGAGGATATGATTATTATCCAAATCCAAGGTTTCATAGGCATGCATGTCGTTCTGGGTCATATTTAGCAAATCCGGAAATGAATAGGGCATTTCCTTGGCATCCAGATTGTATTTTTCATAGATGACTACTTGGTATACATCACTGTCCAGATATAGTTCTTTTAGATTCAGTGAAGGGATGTTCGCCTCCCCCTTAAGAATATCACAGAGTATGATATTGCGGGTGCGATCCCGATATTGCTCCATATTTTCTTTTTCATTTGCCCTTCTGGAAAGGGCATCTCCGATTTCCATGATTGCCTGGGTTAGTTCATTTTCATCAATGGGCTTGGTGAGATAGTATTTTACCCCATGTCGGATTGCTTCTTGGGCATAGCGAAATTCAGAGAATCCGCTGAGTATAATAATATATCCCTGATATCCCTCATCTCTGGCTCGTCTCGCCACTTCCAGACCATCCAGCTTGGGCATGCGAATATCCAGCATTGCCACGTCCGGCTGCCGGCTTAGAATGAATTTCAGCGCTTCCTCTCCATTGGCGGCTTCTCCGGCAATCTCAAATCCCAAGTCATTCCATTCAATCACGCAATGCAATCCCTGTCTGATAATCAATTCATCATCTGCAATAAAAACTGTGTGCATCTTTTCTCAATCCTTTCCCCTCATTTGTTCTATTACTTTGGCGGTGCTACTTTGCAAAATGTTACGATATTTGACTTTCGAAGTAATATATAAAGTCTAACTGTCAAGTTTTGCGCATATGTATTTTGTGACATACTTATTTTTCATTATAAGATATAAAGGGAAAAATCGCAAATATTTAGGAGGTTTTCCATGAATTTATTGACATTTATTTCTAATCTGATGATTCCCATCATCATTTTCCTCATTATAGGATATGGGCTGGCAAGCAAGGCAAATATATTCGATGCCTTTGTGAAGGGAGCGGCTGATGGCATGAAAGTGGTGGCAGGAGTTCTGCCTACATTGATTGGCCTCTTGATTGCCATTGGCATTCTGAGGGAATCGGGATGCTTGGAGGCTCTGGCTGGCCTGCTGGAACCTTTGGCGGAAGTATTGCATTTTCCTGCACAAGTCATTCCATTGATTCTCATTAAGATGGTGTCCTCCTCTGCGGCGACGGGGCTTTTGGTGGATATTTTCAAGGAGTTTGGCGCGGACTCCAATGTGGGATATCTTGCGGGGCTTCTTTTGTGCTGTTCTGAGACGATTTTTTATACCATATCTGTTTATTTTCTTGCAACAAAGGATAAGGATCACCGGGCAGTGACCGGAGGGAGGTGGATGCTGGCGGGAGCGCTTCTGTCTACTTTGGCGGGGACTGTGGCCAGCGTGGTGCTGGCAAATATAACGATTCCCAAATGACAGTATGCTCACATTTGCCTCCGTACTATCTGATATTCATCTCCGTTACGGTAGTAGGGACAGGCTTCCCTTTTGCTGGAAAGGAATCGGGCAAGGTCATCTTCGTCCATATTCACGTCGCATTGATATTCTTCGTACTCTTCATCATAGCAGTAATTTGCACAGGTTTCACATTCCATGGTATTTCCTCCTTTTTCTCTATTTTCTCGCATATCTTCTATTTTTGCAAGAGTCAAAACCAATATGAATACAATAGAATAATATGAACATATCCAGCCGTGCATTAATTTATTATGCCTAGGATAGAAAATTATGGCAGGTTATTGGCTTTTTCGATATATTGTGTTATATTGGTTAAGCGCAACAATAACTTGTATGTGGAAAGGAAGGCAAGATGAAGAAGGAATATACGCAGTGGAATGGATTTTCAGGAAGGCTTTGGAAAGAGGGCATAGATGTCCGGGATTTCATTCAGAATAATTATAAACCCTATGATGGGGATGAATCCTTTTTGGAGGGGCCTACGGAGGCGACGGATCGGCTCTGGGGCAGGCTGCAGGAATTGCAGAAGGAAGAGAGGGCCAAGGGCGGTGTCTTGGACATGGACACGGATGTGGTGTCTTCCCTGACTTCCCATGGGCCGGGATATATCAGCGAGGAAATGAAGGATTTGGAGCAGGTGGTGGGCTTGCAGACCGACAAGCCGCTAAAGCGGGCGTTCATGCCCTACGGCGGCATCCGCATGGCGGAGCAGTCCTGCGAGATGTACGGTTACAAACCCAGTGAAAAGTTGCATGAGATTTTCACCCAGTACCACAAGACCCACAGCGATGCGGTGTTCGAGGTGTATACGCCGGAGATGAAGCGCATGCGCCACAGCAAGATTCTCACGGGTTTGCCGGATACCTACGGCAGAGGCCGCATTGTGGGGGATTACAGGCGCGTGGCTCTATATGGAATTGACTGCCTGATTGAGGAGAAGGAAAAGGATTTCGTGGGTACGGAGCGCCGTGCCATGAGGAGCAAGGATTACCGTGCCAGAGAGGAACTGGCGCAGCAGATCAAGAGCCTGAAGGGGATGAAGGAGATGGCCGCTGCATATGGCTATGATATTTCCCAGCCGGCGGAGAATGCCAAGGAGGCATTCCAGTGGCTGTATTTTGCTTATCTTGCGGCTGTGAAGACCCAGAATGGCGCAGCTATGAGCGTGGGCCGGGTATCTACCTTCTTAGATATCTATATTGAGAGGGATTTGGCCAATGGAACTTTGACGGAGAAGGAGGCCCAGGAATTGGTAGACCATATGACCATGAAATTCCGCATGGTGAAGTTTGCCCGCATAGAGTCCTACAACCAGCTCTTCTCCGGGGATCCGGTATGGGCTACTCTGGATGTGGCTGGCATCGGCATGGATGGCCGCCATCAGGTGACGAAGACTTGCTACCGCTTCCTGCACACTCTGGAGAATATGGGTCCATCGCCGGAGCCGAATCTGACAGTGCTTTATTCCTCCCGCCTGCCGGAGAATTTCAGGAAGTATGCGTCCCATATTTCTATTGAGACCAGTTCCGTGCAGTATGAGAATGACGACGTGATGCGCCCGGTATGGGGAGATGATTACTCTGTATGCTGCTGCGTGTCAGCTACGGAGACGGGCAAGGAGATTCAGTTCTTCGGCGCTAGGGCAAATCTTGCCAAGTGCCTGCTCTATGCCATTAATGGCGGTGTGGATGAGAAGACCAAGGAGCAGATAGGGCCGGCCTACCGTCCGATTACTTCCGAATATCTGGATTATGAGGAGGTCATGGATAAATATGAGGCCATGATGACCTGGCTTGCCCAGACTTATGTGGAAACTTTGAATATGATTCACTATATGCATGACAAATATTATTACGAGGCGTCCCAGATGGCACTGATAGACACGGATGTGAGACGTACTTTTGCTACGGGCATCGCTGGCTTTTCCCATGTGGTGGATTCCCTCTGTGCCATCAAGTATGCCAAGGTGAAAGTGATTCGTGACGAGAATGGCTTGGCAGTGGATTACGAGACGGAGGGGGATTTCCCCAAATATGGCAATGACGATGCGCGGGCGGATGATGTGGCAGTGTGGCTTTTGCGCACTTTCATGACGAAGCTGCGGAACTGCCATACCTACAGGGATTCCGAGCCCACTACTTCTATTCTCACCATTACCTCTAATGTGGTTTATGGGAAGGCTACCGGTTCCCTGCCGGATGGAAGAAAGGCCGGAGAGCCGCTGGCTCCGGGGGCGAATCCATCTTATGGTGCGGAGAATAATGGCTTGCTGGCATCCCTCAATTCTGTGGCGAAGCTGCCCTATGAGGAGGCGTTGGATGGGATTTCTAATACTCAGACCATTAATCCCGGGGCGTTGGGCAATACGCCGGAGGAGAGGATTAAGAATCTGGTGCAGGTGCTGGACGGATATTTTGATCAGGGAGCCCATCATCTGAATGTGAATGTGTTTGGCAAGGAGAAGCTGGTGGATGCCATGGAGCATCCGGAGAAGGAGGAGTATGCCAACTTTACCATTCGCGTGTCAGGCTATGCAGTGAAATTCATTGACCTGACAAGGGAGCAGCAGATGGATGTGATTGCAAGAACCTGTCACGAGAGTTTATAGGCAGCGGCATGTTTGTTCCGCTAGAATAAATCTGTATTAAGACGCTCTTAGTTGTAGATATTAATATATGGCTAAGGGCGTTTTTCATTATGGAAGATTATTGGAGAAGAGGAAGTTACAGGGAAAATTAGGAAAAGATTGTCAAAGGAGTAAATATTCAATGAGAAATAGGAAACTTGATGCCCATGGAGCGGAAATGATGGGATATGTGCATTCATTGGAGAGTTTTGGCTCTGCGGATGGGCCAGGGGTGCGGTATGTGATTTTCCTCAGCGGATGCGATATGCGGTGCCAGTTCTGCCATAACCCGGACACGTGGAAGAGGGGGGCGGGAACGCCCTATCGGGCTTTGGATCTGATTGAAAAGGCGTGGCGCTATCGCTCCTACTGGGGCGAGGAAGGGGGCATTACCGTCAGCGGGGGCGAGCCCTTGCTGCAGTTGGATTTCCTTCTGGAATTATTTGCCCTTGCCAAGGAAAAGGGAATCCACACCGTGCTGGATACCAGCGGGAATCCCTTTACCAGAGAGGAGCCCTTCTATTCTAAATGGGAGGAATTGATGGAATTGACCGACTTGGTGATGCTGGATATCAAGCATGTGGATGAAGAGGGGCACCGCCAGCTGACTGGGCAGTCCGGGGAAAATATCCGGGACATGGCCAGGGAGATGTCTGATTTGGGACAGCCTATGTGGATTCGCCATGTGCTGGTGCCGGAGAGGACGGATTCTGACTGGCAGCTGCAGGCATTGGCTGATTTCGTGGGAACATTGAAGACGGTGGAACGGGTGGAGGTGCTGCCCTATCATACGCTGGGAGTGTTTAAGTGGGAGAATTTAGGGATTCCGTATCCCTTAGAGGGAATCCGGCCGCCCAGCCCGGAGCGGGTGGAACATGCGAGGAAAATATTGGAAGGGGTCAAATGCTCCGCCGCTGGGGGCGAATTTGCTAAATAGAAGTCACATGATGCCCCGTAGTTTGCTGCGGGGCATTTGGCCTAATTCCGTTCTTTTGTCCGGGCGTAAGGTTTCTTTACGTCCGTTCTTCCCAGCAGGTAATCTGTGCTGGTTTTGTGTATGTCCGCAATCTTGATTAAAATATCCGTGGGGATATCGTTTTCCCCGGTCTCATATTTAGAATAGCCAGTCTGGGACATTCCCAGTTTTTTGGCAAATTGTGTCTGGTTGATATCCATGTCTTCCCTCAGGTCTTTAATTCGGTGGTATTTTGGCATAAAAGTACATCCTTTCTAAAATATGGTATATGGTTACGATTCGCAGTCATGCGCTAGGCAGAGGGGCTATTGCATGAAGGGATGAATGGCTGTGAATCGTAACAGTATATGAAGTAAGTATCCGACATATTATTCGCACGCTTGACTATTAACCTGAAATAGGTTATAATGCTGTAGCGAAACATAGGTGTTTGGCATGACAATCAATAGAATCTGGAGTGACTTGCGTGGTATTGCAGTGAATTAAAATGTGGCGTATGTGCAAGACCATTGTGAATAGAATGGCTGTGAATCGTAACACAGAATTTAAACTTTATAGATATGGAAGCGAGGTAGGCGATGAAAGAGGGGAATCTTGTAAAAAGACATTTGCAGTGCAGATGTGACGTTTTTAATATGGCAAAGTATTGTATGATTTATACCTTTGTCTTTGGTTTGATGGCGCATTTATATGCTTTTGCCAACTTTACGATTTCTCATGATTCTCTTGTCGGTTTTCATTCGCTGGATGAGACTAAGGTTGAACTGGGGCGGTTTGGAGTAGTATTATACAAATATATTACCAGCGGCATTGCCACATTGCCTTGGACTGCAGGCATCATTGCCCTATTATTCGTGGGCATATCCAATACCCTAATCTGTAGAATATTTGGCTTGCAGACAGTATGGCAGATGATGCTGGTTTCTGGAATCATGGTAACAAATATAACGCTCACATCTCTGATTGCAACATATATGCATGATTTGGGAGCAGATACATTAGCGCTTCTCATGTCTGTATTTGCAGCATATATTTGGAACGCTTTTTATAAAAATCCTTCTAAAAATCTGAAAAATATAATTTTGCCTGCATTTGTAGGAATATTGTCAATGATCACTGCATTATCCCTCTATCAAGCCTATCTTTCTGTGACAGTCATTATTATTTTATTTGTGCTTTTCATAGATATGTTGGAAGGGAAGACATTTTGGCAAGTGATGAAAGCAGGACTTTTTGCGGCGGGATGTATCTTGGTTTCCTGCCTGATTTATTTGCTTTTGGTAGATATGGCATGTGAGGTGTCTGGACTGCCAAAGAATACAGAGGCGTATAATAGCATTTCCAATATGACGAATGACTCCATATCATTTTTATCGAGGCTATATACTACATATTTTAATGTGCTGCAAGCATTTATCCTTCATCCGATTTCTTCCTTTCGCTATCCCATAGTCCGCTATATTCATTGTGGTTTATTGTTATTTTTTGCAATTCTTTTTATTAGGAAATGGTGGGACATTGGAATAAAAGAAAAGGCATTGACTGTAATTATGATTGTGATTGCGCCCTTTGCCATGAATATATCAGGATTTCTAGATGGAATGTCCCATGACTTGATGATTTATGCCTTATGGCTAGTGTATATTCCGTTTATTGTTCTTGTATCAAGGGAAAATGGTTGGAAAGTGGTATCATGGGAAAAAAGAGGGCGCATTGTGGCGGCAGCATTGATTGGGGTGGTTATTGTCCAAAATGTGCAGACTGCCAATACGGTTTATGTGAAAAAAGATGCGGGGAGACAGGCAACGATTTCTCGCGTCACGTCAATTCTCGCTATGATTGAACAGCAGGAAGGGTATGTGTATGGGGAGACTCCGGTTGCGTTGCTGGGATATGCTTTAAGCAATGAAGAACCCATGCTCCAGGAAGGAAATATAGAAGAACTTACGGGGGGGAGCGCATCTCAAATAACATACAGCAGTGTATGGAACGCCTATTTGGGAGATGTGTTAAGTTATCAAATCAATTTGTGTGGAGTTGAACAGGTGCAACAGTTGCAAGCGCGCCCGGATGTAATGGAGATGCCCTGCTTTCCAAGTTATGGCGGGGTGAGGATGATAGATGGAATTATCGTGGTAAAGTTAAGCAATGATGGTTATCGTTGAGGGAACAAGGCGAATGTGCGGCTAATGGAGAGAAAGAGAGGGTGCGTGTAAAACTATGGGTGAGAAAATATCAATTGTGGTGCCCTGCTACAATGAGGAAAATGTGCTTCCTGCCTTTTTTCAGGAAATCCGCAAGGTCATAGCCCGGATGCCTGATTTGGATTTTGAGTTCATGCTGATAGATGATGGCTCTTCGGATGGAACTCTGGATGTAATCAAAGCATATGCCCGCCAGAATGAGATTGTCAAATATATTTCCTTTTCCAGAAACTTTGGCAAGGAGGCGGCAATCTATGCGGGCTTGAGAAATGCCAGCGGGAATTATGTGGTAATCATGGATGCGGATTTGCAGGATCCTCCTGCGCTTCTTCCGGAAATGTATCGCCATGTGTCTGGCGGGGAATATGATTCCGTTGCGACCAGAAGAGTGACGAGGCAGGGGGAGCCGAGGATGCGTTCTTTTTTTGCCAGACAGTTTTACAAAATTATGAATCGCCTCTCTTCCGTAGATATGGTGGATGGGGCCAGGGATTACCGTATCATGAACAGGAGATTCGTAAATGCGCTGCTAGAGATGGGGGAATACAACCGATTTTCCAAGGGACTGTTCGGTTGGGTGGGCTATCGCACGAAATGGCTGGAGTATAAGAATATAGAGAGGATAGCGGGAGAGACGAAATGGTCGTTCTGGAGTTTGGTGAGATACAGTATAGAGGGGATTATCGCTTTTTCCACAGCGCCTTTGGTGATCAGTGCCGTTTTCGGGGTTATTATGTCGGGATTATCCATGGTATCTCTGATAGCGATTGTGGTAAGGAAAATGATGTTTGGGGATCCGGTGATGGGCTGGGCATCTATCATATCGGTGATACTGCTCATTGGCGGACTGCTCCTAGTCACGTTGGGCATCATTGGCCAATATCTGGCAAAGACTTACTTGGAAGTGAAGCATAGGCCGATTTATATCTGTGGGGAGACGAATTTGCCTGACAGCGATGGAGCTATCCCTTGCAAATGAAAAAAGGAGGTAATGTGACCATGAAAGCATCATTTATTGGTGAACGTATTACGGAACTGCGTCTAAAAAAGGACGTTTCCGAATATCAGATGTCTTATGATTTAGGGCATAATAAAAATTATATTCGTGCGATAACGTCCGGTCGTTCGTTGCCGTCAGTAAAAGGACTTTTTGCAATTATAGAATATTTTGAAATAACACCGGCAGAATTTTTTGACAAAGAGTATTGGAATAATTAAGGAGAGGGGATGGCACTTGGGGAAATGTTCAGAAAGTTAGCAAGAAGGGGATAAGGCAAGTCGATACTCTGGGGGGTCGCCGTCAAGCCCATATTACAAGGCAGTTAGGATTTATCATAATATTTCCTACATTTTGTAATCCATGCACATACGTACTTCCGCATAGGGGCGCACGTAGGTATCGGCAACTTTTACATGTTCCGGATGCGTCTGGTATCCTTTCAGGGCTTCCTCGCTCTCCAAGGTGCTGTCCAGCATGACCTCCGCATTGGAGGAAGCCAGGGGTTCTGTGCGGACAATAATTTCAGTCAGTCCCGGAATCTTTCCGGCTAGGGATTCTAGCTGCTCTTTGATGTTCTTGATCACAACTGTTTTTTCCTCCGATGAAAGTTCATCCTTTAATTTCCATAAAATCATATGCTTTACCATAATCAGCCTCCTTTTTCATTATTATAGCATATAGAATGGCATTTTCAAGATGCCATTCTATATTATATAGGATCAGGGTGTCAAAAGGTCTGAATTTCCCTTGCAGGCCAATTTCTCCAACCTTGCACCACAATATCTATCAACGATGCGCCACATGTTACTGCCCCCATCAAACGTGTTGCAGCTCATGGGGCGAGCAGCGCCATGGGGCGAAATCGTTATCCCTAAAATCGAAAATAGAATTTAAGAATGGAGGAGAAAGTGGTATAATATACATGTCTCACATCGTAGACAAATGGGGTTTAAATGATTCTTACTACAAGTAACCCTGGGGAGGAAATCCGGATGCAGAAAATATTTATCAAATACACTTTGGCAGTGATGACGGCGGGCATTATGCTCATTCTGGGCATTAACTTTATTTTTACCCTGCGGTCGCTGGAATCTGCCCAATTCAATACGTTTCACACGAAAATCAAGCAGGTGATTCATACCTTGGAGAACAACCAGATGGAGCTGTCCCTGATGAATGAGAATCTGGATCAGGATCAGGATTACCTTACCAGAGCTAGGGCGGCGACTTATGTATTAGACCGGCAGGCGCAGATTTCCATGGATGTGTCGGAGATGCAGTATCTTGCAAAGCTGCTGGATGTGGATGAACTGCATGTGATCGATGAGAAGGGAATCATTGTATCTGGCTCTGTTTCTCAATACGTTGGCATGGATATGAAAGACCACGAGCAGACTAGGGAGTTTCTTTCCCTTCTGGGAAACGATGATGAAAATGCCTATCTCATTCAGGAAGCCCAGCCAAATGCGGCAGAGAAGAAGATGATGCAGTATGTGGGAGTGGCTAGAAAGGGGCAGAAGGGCATTGTGCAGGTGGGATTTGCCCCTACCCGGCAAATGGAGGCGGAGTCAAGAAATTCCTATCGTTATATTTTCTCTCAATTTCCTACGGATGTGGGGGAGGAACTTTATGTAATGAATGTCAAGGAGGAAAAAATGGCGGGGCATTCTGGCGGCATGAATCTGAAATATAAGGGGGAGTGCTATCAGATTGATCATCTGCTGGACTGTTCCGAGGGAGCATACAAAAAAGGACAGGATGGAGAGTGGATGTACGTTGTGAGCGAGCCCTATGATGATGTGCTGATTTGTGCTGCCGTGCCGGGAACGGACTTGTTTGAAAAAGTCAAGAATGATTTTCTAAATACGTTATTGTATTTACTGGTTGTGGAAGCGGGCGTGATTGTCCTATTGAACTTTTTGGTTAAGAAAAAGGTCATCAATGGGATCCACCATATTATTGATGCCCTTTCAAGGATTACCAGAGGAAATCTGGATATCACTGTGTCAGAGAGTGGTAATCAGGAATTTGTAGAGCTGAGCCATGGCATCAATGCCATGGTGGAGAGCATTATCAGTATTTCTAATCGCATATCTGCGATTATTGAGATCAGCGGCGTGCCCTTGGCGGCTTTTGAATATGAGATGGGCGCGGAACATGTATTTATCACTTCCCGGCTGCGGGAACTTCTCCAGATTCCCATGGGGGAGGCGGAGAGGCTGTGCAACGATTCGGCAGAGTTTGACCGATATATCCGAAAAATCATAGAGCATCCTGTAGGGGAGGAAGAGGATGTTTATCAAATCAATGATCAGAAATACGTCCGCATATATATGTCGGAATCAGAAGAAGGCTATCTTGGGGTGATTACGGATGTCACCGGCGCAATGATGGAAAAGATGCAGATGCAGTATGAAAATACTCATGATCCATTGACGAGATTATATAAATTCCCCCACTTTAAGCAGCGGGCAGAGGAGATTTTGCATGGCGCGCCATCTGGCAAGGTTAGTGCTGTGGTGATGCTGGATTTAGATTATTTTAAATCCATCAATGATACCTACGGCCATGATATGGGGGACGTGTACCTCCAGAGTTTTGCCCATGCATTGCAATCCTTATCTCGGGAGCATGTAATCCCAGCCAGGCGTTCGGGGGATGAATTTTGCATGATGATTCACGATTGTGACAATAAGGCAGAGGTTGTCCGATACTTGGACGAATTGTATGAATATCTGGAAAATCACCCTGTTTCATTGTCTGATGTGGCTCAAAAGGTGATTGCCGCCTCTGCGGGATTTGCCTTGGCAGAGGATGCAGATGTGGATATCTCTGCTCTTTTGAACTGTGCGGATGAGGCGCTCTATGAAATGAAGAGAGGCACGAAAGGGCATTATATCGAATATAGATATGTGTCAGAGAAAGGATTGGATGGCATTGAGAAGTAATGCCGGAGAAGGGGAGGATGGGGCTGTAAATAGTAATGCTAGGGGAAGGGAGGAATCATTGTGCATTGCAATGGAGACGAAGGGGGCAGGTTTCATGAAGATGTGGGGATATAAAGATAGATTCGGCGTGATTGGAAATGGGGCAAGGCGTGCCGGTCAAAATGGAAAGACTGTTCTGGTCACAGGGGCTACCAGTGGAATTGGTCTTGCGATGGCGAGGGAATTTGCCAGCAGAGGCTGCCATTTGGTACTGTCGGCTTCCCGGGAAAGGCCGCTGAGAAAGGTGGCTGCTAGGCTGGAGAGGGAATTTCCCTTCAGCGTGATTGCGGTGATTTGCCAGAATTTGGCAGAGGATGGGGGTGGGATTGGCTTATATGAGAAGGTGAGTGACAGAAATATTACCGTGGATGTGCTGGTGAATAATGCGGGCTTCGGGCTGGTGGGAGAGGAGATTTCTCTATCTCTGGTCAGGGAGAGGGATATGATTGGGGTGAATATTGCTGCTGTGACGGAACTTACGCATCTATTTCTGCGGGACATGTGCCAGAGAGGGGAGGGAAAGATTCTGAATGTGGCTTCTGTGGGGGCGTTTCAGCCTGGTCCCTACACTGGGGCATATTATGCCACGAAGGCGTATGTGGCGAATTATAGCCGGGCTCTGCGGGTGGAGGCGAAGAAATACGGGGTGCAGGTGTCTGTGCTTTGTCCGGGAACGACTAGGACGGCTTTTTTCGATAAGGCGGGTTCTGCGGTTCCCATCTGGGCGATGTCGGCAAGAAAGGTGGCAAAGGCTGCTTTTCGCGGATTGGAGAAGAATCGGGAGATGATTGTGCCGGGCGCGGGAAACAAATTGCTGCGGCTGCTTCCCCAGAGAGTGAAGCTGCAGGGGGTTGCTATGTTGAAAAGATAGGCGCTGGCAGGGAGGCGAGAATCTGGCTATGCGAGATTCCCCTCCTCCGATGGGTTGCTGCAAGCAACATGCCACTCCGGCGGACCCCATTTTTTAATGCAAAAAAATAAAGCCCCTACCCAGCAGCTCTACTGCCAAATGAGGACTTTAGTGCGCGATCAGGGGTTCGAACCCTGGACACCCTGATTAAGAGTCAGGTGCTCTGCCAGCTGAGCTAATCGCGCTGATGTGTGCTTTCCATTTTCACAACGAGACTATTATATCAGAGTTAAAATGAAAATGCAAGACTTTTTTTGAAAAAATTTGACAAAAAATTAGACAATCGTTACTATTCACAGCCAATTTCTAGAAAATAGCCAGAATCTTATGTGCAAGCACAACGATTCTGTTCTTTTTCTAGAAATGTCTGTGAATAGTAACAGACAATCACAAAATAAGACAAATAAATAGGATGGTAAATAATATGAGAAAAATAAAATAGTAACATGAAAAAGAGCAGAATCAGTGTGTTTGCACATAAGATTCTGCTCTTTTCTGTATGGCTGGCAAGTTGTAACTAATACCCTACTTTTTTGCCGCTTTTT
>CASGVX010000013.1 GCA_949346185.1 uncultured Lachnospiraceae bacterium | reverse complement strand
TAATTTGCATAATTAGAGTGTTTTTATTACATCTGTACAATCATAATATAATTTATGTGACAATAAATAACATATATATTGCAATAGCATACACCTCTACATGGATTATACTATTTTCTTTCGTTATTCTCAATATCATTTTGTTTGTTTTTTTACGAATTTTGTTAGATTTTTTATTATATTGTAATTTTTCTGACATTTTTTGTAAATATTTTGTGATATATTATAGAATTTCTTTAGATTTTTCCATTTTTTTCTACATAATATCAAAACATCTTAAATACAGAAAAAAGACGGTATATCCTTGTGTAAGGATCATACCGCAGAAGCATTAGAATTCTGTAACGCTTACTATTTTGCAAAAGTATTTAAGAAGCACGAGAATATTACCCCGAAAGAATATAAAAATTCCCGATAAAAATTTCTATATCTTATGCATAGTCGTACATATTATTCCTCTCCTGATCTATCACTACAATCACTGGGAGATTTTCCACTTCCAGTCTGCGGATTGCCTCTGTACCCAAATCTTCATAAGCAACAATCTCTGACTTTTTGATACACTGTGACAAAAGGGCTCCCGCACCACCGATAGCTGCAAAATACACTGCATGATTTTCTTCCATGGATGCGATTACTTCTTGGGAACGCCTTCCCTTTCCTATCATTCCCTTTAATCCATTTTCTAGAAAAAGCGGCGTATACTTATCCATCCGGCTACTGGTAGTAGGACCTGCAGAGCCAATGACCTGCCCTTCCCTGGCGGGAGACGGTCCAAGGTAATAGATAATATTCTCCTTCAAATCAATAGGTATCTGCTGCCCCTGCTGCATCGCCTCGTACATCCTTTTGTGGGCGGCATCTCTGGCAGTATAAACTGTCCCGCTGATATATACATAATCCCCTGCTTTCAGGTCTGACACCTTTTCCTCTGTCAATGGCGTGGTAATATATTTATCCAAAGCATCTTCCTCCCTTTTTATCATAACGATTCTCAGTCATTCTATCATGTCACGTTCATTCGCTGCTATGCGGTTCATCTTCTCATATTATCCTTGTCTTATGGCGGTTCACATGGCAGCACATATTGACTGCTACAGGCAGCCCTGCAATGTGGGTGGGATAGGTCTCAATATTTATGCCCAGAGCAGTAGTATTTCCCCCTAAGCCCGCTGGCCCAATTCCCAATTCATTGATTTTTGCAAGCATTTCCTCCTCCAATTCCTTCACATAAGGAATAGCGTTATGGCTGCCCAATTCCCTTGTAAGGGCTTTCTTGGCCAGAAGGGCACATTTTTCAAAAGTGCCTCCGATGCCAACTCCCACCACCACCGGAGGACAGGCATTGGGTCCCGCCAATTTCACTGTCTCGATAATGACATCCTTCACGCCTTCGATGCCATCTGCAGGCTTTAGCATCACTACCCGGCTCATATTCTCACTGCCGAATCCCTTGGGAGCCACGGTTATCTCTACGTTTTCTCCCGGTACTATCTCATAGTGAATTACTCCCGGCGTATTATCTTTGGTATTCACGCGGTCAATGGGATCTTTCACCACAGATTTCCGCAGATATCCATCCACATAGCCCTGGCGGATTCCCTCATTGATGGCATCCTCCAGATTTCCTCCCGCTATATGCACTTCCTGTCCTATTTTCATGAACACCACTGCCATTCCAGTATCCTGACAGATGGGAATGCTCTTTTCCTCCGCTATCTGAAGATTCTCCTTCAGCTGGCCAAGAATCTGCTTTCCCAGCTTCTTCGTCTCTTCCCCCTCCATCTGATATAATTTTTCCTTTACATCTTCCGTCAGGGTTAAATTAGCCTCAATGCACATTTCTTTGATGTTCTTCGTTATCACATCAGTAGAAATTTCTCTCATACTCGCCAACCTCTTTTCTCTGTCACCTGTCACTTATTTCGGCTTTCTGTCAATTCCTCTAAACCTTATGCTACTGGACAAGTTATCAATGATAAGCATCACTCTTTCTCTTCTTCTGCCCTCTCTAGCAATTTATTTAGAGAACCATCTATATCGTCAGATACATTGTTAGATATATTTGTCATATCTTTTACACTATTTTCTGTCAAATGTTTTTCCTCATTAGCAGCACTATTTTCTGTCAAAACTTCCTCTCCAACGTCAGAGCCATCTTCCATGCTTTCTTCGTCGTTCGTGCTGTCCTCCTCTGGCACGGCTTCCCGCACCTTGGCAAGGCTTGCCACTACAATATCTTTCGTATTATCCAAATTAATCAGCTTTACCCCGGAAGTAATCCTTCCTAATTGGGAAACTTCTGAAACCTTCAACTGAATAATAATTCCCTCTGTAGTAATCAGCATCACTTCATTTTCATCATTCACTGCCTTGGCGCCAATGACATTTCCAGTCTTTTCTGTGATTTTATAGCACTTCACGCCCTTGCCGCCCCGGTACTGCACAGTAAACTCTTCCATAGATGTACGCTTGCCCAAGCCATATTGGGATACCAGAAGGATGCTGTCTCCCTGACTGTTCATCTGCATTGCCACCACCTCATCATCATAGGTGAGGTTCATGCCAATCACGCCCATGGAAGTCCTCCCTGTAGGACGCACGTCATTTTCATGGAACCTAATGCACTGCCCATGCTTTGTCACCAAAAGGATTTCTTTTTCCCTATTGGTTACTTTCACCTCGATCAGCTCATCATCCTCCCGCAGCTTAATTGCCTGCAGACCAGATTTTCTAATATTAGCATAATCAATAATCGAAGTCTTCTTCACAAGCCCTTTCCTAGTGGCCATGAAAAGATATTTTCCATCCTCGTACTCCCTGAGAGGAATCACCGCCGTAATCTTTTCCTCCGGCAGGAGCTGCAGCAGATTAATGATAGCAGTACCCCTAGCCGTACGGCTGGACTCAGGAATCTCATATGCTTTCAATCGGTATACCCTGCCCATGTTGGTGAAAAACATAATATAGTGGTGGGTAGTAGCCATAAATAACTCTTCCACATAATCATTTTCAATGGTCTGCATTCCCTTGATGCCCTTGCCTCCCCGGTGCTGGCTGTTAAAATTCTCCATGGTCATGCGCTTGATATATCCCAGCTTTGTCATAGTAATTACCGTATTTTCCCTAGGAATCATGTCCTCCATGGAAATGTCAAATTCATCATATCCGATGGAAGTACGCCTCTCATCCCCATACTTATTGCGGATGACCAGAATCTCTTCCCTGATAACTCCCAAAAGAATCTTCCTATCTGCCAAAATCGCTTTAAATTCCTGAATCTTCTTCTGCAATTCTTCAAATTCATTCTCGATTTTCTCTCGCTCCAAGCCTGTCAGGGCACGGAGACGCATCTCCACGATGGCATCTGCCTGTGGCTGGGAAAGTTCAAATCGTGCAATTAACTTTTCCTTGGCCTCATTGGTACTCTTAGAGCCCCGGATAATGCTAATCACCTCGTCAATATTATCCAGAGCAATAAGCAATCCCTGCAGAATATGCGCCCGTTCCTCTGCCTTATTCAACTCGTACTTTGTCCTGCGGGTAACCACTTCCTCCTGATGCTTCAGATAATACTGAAGCATCTGCATCAAGTTCATAACCACCGGCTCATTATTCACCAAAGCGAGCATAATCACGCCAAAAGTATCCTGCATCTGAGTATGCTTGAACAACTGGTTCAATACAATATTTGGATTCACATCCCGGCGAAGCTCGATACAGATACGCATTCCCTCCCTATTCGTCTCGTCCCGAAGATCCGTGATGCCATCCACTTTCTTATCCCTGTGAAGTTCTGATATTTTCTCAATTAATTTTGCCTTATTCACCATATAAGGTAGTTCTGTCACTACAATACGATTCTTTCCATTATCCATGGGCTCGATATTTGTAATGGCGCGGACACGGATTTTGCCCCGCCCGGTGCGGTAGGCATCCTCAATTCCTCTTGTACCCAGAATTTCCGCTCCCGTGGGAAAATCCGGACCCTTGATGATATTCATAATCTCTTCTATCGTGGTACTCTTTTCATCACAGATATCATCAATCAATTTCACTACGCCGTCAATCACTTCCCGCAAATTATGGGGAGGAATATTGGTAGCCATTCCTACTGCAATGCCAGAAGTGCCGTTTACCAGAAGATTGGGAAATCTGGCGGGAAGCACTACCGGTTCCTTCTCCGTCTCGTCGAAGTTCGGTACGAAGTCCACAGTATCTTTCTCAATATCATCCAGCATTTTCTTAGAAATCTTGCTCAGCCTCGCCTCTGTATAACGCATGGCGGCAGCGCCGTCCCCATCTACAGAACCGAAGTTTCCATGGCCATCCACTAGGGGATACCTGGTAGACCATTCCTGAGCCAGATTTACCAATGCTCCATAGATGGAACTATCTCCGTGAGGGTGATATTTACCCATGGTATCACCCACGATACGGGCACATTTACGATGAGGCTTATCCGGATCATTATGCAGCTCCGCCATTGCATATAATATCCTTCTCTGCACCGGCTTCAATCCATCCCTCACATCTGGCAAAGCCCTTGCAGCAATAACGGACATGGCATAATCTATGTAAGATGTCTCCATGGTTCTTTTCAAATCCACATCATTGACTTTATCAAATATATTTTCGTCCATCTCTTCCTCATTTCTGCGCTGCTTTTTGCGCATGTTCCAGTTTGCGGCAAGCAGCGCACAGATACAAACTGGTTAGAAGAAAAGAATCCCTCCAATCTTTCCTTCTAGAATTATATATCTAAATTCCTTACATACTTTGCATTCTTCTCAATAAATTCTCGTCTCGGTTCTACTTTGTCACCCATGAGGGTATTAAATACCACATCAATTTCTGACTCGCTCTCCTCATCAATATTTACTCGCAGAAGAACCCTCTTTTCCGGATCCATCGTGGTATCCCAGAGCTGGTCAGCATCCATCTCACCCAGACCTTTATATCGCTGGATTTTATTATTTCCATCCCTTCCAATTTCTCCTAAGATGTTATTCAATTCATTGTCATCATAGGCATACCAGACCTTCTTATTCCTCTCCACCTTATACAAGGGTGGCTGAGCCAGATACACATGACCCTTGCGAATCAGTTCCGGCATAAATCGGTACAGGAAGGTCAGCATCAGAGTGGCAATGTGGGCGCCATCCACGTCTGCATCCGTCATGATGACAATTTTATCATAGCGCAGCTTGTCGATGTCGAAATCTTCATCAATTCCCGTGCCAAAGGCAGTAATCATCGCCTTAATTTCCTCATTAACCAAGATTCTGTCCAGTCTTGCCTTCTCCACATTTAGAATCTTGCCCCGAAGGGGAAGAATTGCCTGAGTGGCACGGTTCCTGGCAGTCTTGGCGCTTCCTCCGGCGGAATCTCCCTCCACGATATAAATCTCGCAGTTCTTCGGGTCTTTGTCGCTGCAATCTGCCAATTTACCGGGCAGGCTGGTTCCTTCCAGCGCAGTCTTCCTGCGGGTCAAATCCCTTGCCTTCCTAGCAGCATCCCTAGCCCTCTGCGCCAAAAGCGCCTTGTCGCAGATAGTCTTTGCCACAGTAGGATTCTGCTCCAGAAAATAAGTAAGTTGTTCTGTAACTACAGATTCCACAGCACCTCTCGCCTGACTATTTCCTAATTTCTGCTTTGTCTGCCCCTCAAACTGGGGTTCTGATATCTTAATGCTCACAATAGCGGAAAGCCCCTCTCGTATATCTTCCCCGGAGAGATTTTCCTCCTTTTCCTTGATAATCTTATTTTTCTTGGCATAATCATTAAATGTCTTTGTCAGCGCATTGCGAAAACCCGTCAGATGCGTTCCCCCTTCCGGGGTAGTAATATTATTTACAAAACTGTAAGTCCCTTCCGCATACGAGTCATTGTGCTGCATGGCCACTTCCACGTATACGTCGCCCCGCTGACCCTCGCAATATACAATTTCATTGTATAGCGGATCCTTATGACGATTCAGGTACTCCACGTATTCCTTGATGCCCCCCTCATAATGGAACTCCCGCACCTTAGGCTCTTCCAGCCTCTCATCCACCAGAATAATCTTCAATCCCTTGGTGAGGAAGGCCATCTCCCGCAAGCGCTGCCTCAAAATGTCATAATCATATTCCGTCTCTTCAAATATCTTCTTATCGGGAAGAAATATTACTTCCGTTCCAGAACGGTCAGTGGTTCCGACTTCCTTCAAAGGATACATGACATGTCCCCGCTCATAGCGCTGCCTGTACATTTTCCCATCTATGTGAATCGTCACTTCCAGCCATTCAGAAAGAGCATTGACAACAGAAGCCCCCACTCCGTGGAGTCCTCCTGAGACCTTGTATCCGCCACCGCCGAACTTACCGCCGGCATGGAGCACGGTAAATACTACCTCCACTGCTGGAAGTCCTGCTTTTTGATTAATCCCCACAGGAATGCCGCGCCCATTATCCACCACCTTGATAGAATTATCTTCCTGAACCGTGACAGTAATCTCATCACAGTAACCTGCCAGCGCTTCATCCACAGCATTGTCTACAATCTCATACACCAAATGATGAAGACCGCGAACTGAAGTACTGCCAATATACATTCCCGGTCTTTTGCGCACCGCTTCCAATCCCTCTAATATCTGAATCTGATCCGCACCATATTCACCATTCACTTCTGTTCCCATAATTTTCCTCATTTCTGCACTGCCTTGATGCATCCTGCAATGTCCATGTCGCAGTGCGGACACGAACATACCACAATACTCGCTGACTGGCGACAGCCGCTATTCACAGCCATTCATCTCATTATGCGATAAACCTAGAATCCATGCTGCTGCATTGGTTCCAGCTAATCAATTTGCCTGAACAGTAATTTCTCCCTGTTCCACCCTAAAAATCTTATCCAATGTCAATCTGCTCCCCACAAACTCCTCAATGCCTGTACATGTAATAATGGCCTGAATATCATGGATGCTATCCATCAGATAATTCTGCCGCTTGCGATCCAATTCCGACAGGACATCATCCAATAATAAGATAGGAGAATCTCCTATCAAATCCTTTACTAATTCAATCTCCGCCAACTTTAGAGAGAGCGCGCAAGTACGCTGCTGCCCCTGAGAGCCATATTTTCTCAAATCTATATCACCGTTCAGAAAGCATAAATCATCTCGGTGCGGCCCCACGCTAGTAGAGCAGGTCTTCAAATCCTTCTCCCTGGCATCTGCCAGTTTCCTCTCAAAATCATCCACCGAAACATCTGGCTCATATGTCATGCTAATATGCTCTTTTCCACCAGTCAGCTTCTCATTTACCCGGGTGACAACCTCGCCAATCTCCTTTACAAAAGTATCTCGGCGCTTCATCAGATTGCTGCCATATTCCACCAGCTGCATATCCCACAATTCCAGCGTTTCTTTGAGAGAAGGCTGATGATAAATCTGCTTCAGAAGTTTATTTCTCTGGGCGAGCACTTTATTGTACTCTCCCAAATCATGTAGATATACCGCATCCAGCTGGCATAACTCCATATTAATAAACCTTCTTCTCTCGGAAGGGCCATTCTTGATAATCCGAAGATCCTCCGGGGAAAAGAATATTACATTCAAAAGCCCTAAAAGTTCTCCTGACCTCTTAATGGGAATGCCATCAATAGCAATGCCCTTCCCCTTGCTTTTTTTCAAATGCATATCTATCCGATGAGACATATTTTTCTTCACCAGATGCATGCGGATGTGAGCTTCTTCCTCCCCCAGCCGAATCAATTCCCTGTCCTTGCATCCCTTATGGGACTTGGTAGTCCCGCAGACAAAGATGGACTCCAGAATGTTTGTCTTCCCTTGGGCATTATCGCCATAGAGAATATTTATTTTATTATGAAAATCAATCTTGGCAAAATCATAATTTCTAAAATTGCCAACCTCAAGAGTATCAATATACATATGCTACTCTCCAATCACTGTGACCTCTTGCCCTTGGTATTCCACCACATCCTGGGGATAAATCTTCTTTCCCCGACGGGTTTCCACCTCTCCATTGACCTTCACCAGCCCATCCTGAATCACCACCTTTGCCTCCACCCCGGAGGATACCAGATTGGCCAGTTTCAGCAATTGCCCCAGTTTGATAAAGTCATCTCGAATCTCTACTGCTGTCATAAATCTAACCTTTCTACTACAACTCTTCTCAGCCATATAGAAGAAATTACAATCTCTATCTATATAAGCATAAATAGTTGCTTTACATCTTTGCTATATATTAAAGTTTACCGGAAGGATAAGGTAAATATATGTCTCCTCATCATTCCTGATAAAGCAAGGCGCTTTCGGATTAATCATATAAATATTGATTTCCTCCTCATCTATCACCCGCAGGGCATCCATGAGAAATCTAGGATTGAAGCCAATCAGGATATCCTTTCCCTCCTTGGTAGCAGCAATCTCCTCATCCATGGAACCAATGGCTGAATGCATGGAAAATCCCATGGTTTCATCCTTAATGTCAATAATAACTGGCTTCTTTTCCGACTCCCTAATTAAGAGAGTTGTTCTATCAATACATTCCAGCATATCCTTCTTATTCACCGTCAATTTGGTATCATAATCGCTGGAAAGCATCTTGTCAATTTTATAGTATTCTCCCTCTATAAGCCTAGACAGGAGAATCGTATTCTCAAACTCAAAGAGGGCATGCTTCTCCGTAAAGAAGATATTCACCTGATCCTCGATATCTCCGTTTAATATCTTGCTGATTTCAATCAGCGTCTTTCCAGGAATAATCACGCTGACATTATCATAACTTTCTTTTAAATCCACCTTTCTGATGGAAATGCGGTGTCCATCGAGAGATACTACTTTCAACTGATTTCCTTTAATCTCAAATAATTCTCCAGTCATTACCTTGGTATTCTCATTGTCGGAAATGGAAAATACCGTCTGGCGAATGACTTCCTTTAACGTAAATTGAGAAACCGTTATTTTCCTATCCTTCACTATCGTGGGAAGATAAGGAAATTCCTCTGTGGATTTGGCAGAAATATCAAAAGTAGCCTTTCCGCATCGAATATTCATCATATAATTGTCATCTACGGAAATATGCACTTCCTCTGAGGGTAGCTTGCGGATGATCTCATAGAATACTTTCGCATTCACCGCTACAGAACCCTCTGTCTCAATCTGTCCCCCTATAATAGTCTCGATGCCTATTTCCAAATCATTCGCAATTAATTTTATTCTATCATCTCTCGCCTCGATTACCATGCATTCCAGAATTGCCATCGTAGACTTTCCGGAAATGGCTTTTAAGGCAATGTTAATGCCGTCCAATAACTTTGATTTCTCACAAACAATGTTCATATAAATCCCCCATTTTTACTTAATTCGCAAACAAACCTTCGGTTTGCTGTTCAAGGCAAATATCGCTCGCTATGCATAAGTTCATGTGAATAAAGTGAACGGCATTCGCTCTGTAAAGGCTATTTTCAGGTTTCAAAATAAATATATAATTATGAATATTTAATCGTATTCGTAGTATTATAGGCTGTTATGAAGTTCATAACTAGCTCGAGCCCTCTGTTTCCAAGAAAACTCCCCTTTGATAAATCGTGAATTTTCGTTGGACTTGCTGTGTAAAATACTCCAATTATTCACAACGTGATTTTCTTGTAAAAAGAATATGAATAAGTTGTCCACGCAAAATGTGAATATGTGGAAGAGTTTGCCACAGGCTGTTGATATATTATTGCTGAGGGTCAATCTTTTTTTTCAGCACATCAAGGTTCTGCATCGTTTCCGGGTCAGAAATCTTGATTCTATCCTCAATAAAGTCTAGGCTGTGAATCACTGTGGAGTGGTCTCTGGCACCAATCTTGCTTCCAATTTCCGAGAGGGAACTGCCTGTCAGCTCTCTGCAGAGGTACATGCAGATATGTCTCGGATAAGTAATGGCATTGCTCCTCTTTTTGGAGAGTATGTCATTGATGGTAATATTAAAGTGGTCTGCCACAATCTCCAAGATATAGTCAATGGTAATAGGCTTTTTCATGTCAGGGTTAATCTTATCGGATAATGCCTGCATGGCCAGTTCCATGGTTGCCTCCTTCTCGCAGAGCTTTGCGAAGGAAATGACCTGATTGATTGCTCCCTGTAATTCCCGGATATTGGAGGTGATATTGTCCGCAATGTAGTCTAGAACAGAATCCTCGATATGGATATGCTCTTTGTCCACTTTAGAGCGGAGAATGGCCATTCGGGTTTCATAGGTCGGCGGCTTGATATCCACTGTAATTCCCATTTCAAAACGAGAGCGAAACCTTTCATCCAAAGTCGTCATATTGGATGGATGTTTGTCCGAGGATATGATAACCTGCTTCTTATTGTCTGTCAGATCACTAAAGGTAAAGAAAAATTCTGACTGGGTGGAATCCTTGCCGATAATGAACTGAATGTCGTCAATCAGCAGCACGTCCACATTCTCCCTATATTTCTCCCTAAATTCCTTCAGTGATTTGGAAGATCCATTTTTGCTACCCCTGAGCGCTTCCACAATTTCATTGGTGAAAGTCTCGCTGGTTACATATACTACCCGTTTAGAACGATCATGTTCCATAATGTAGTTTGCAATGGCATGCATCAAGTGGGTTTTCCCCAATCCGGCGCCGCCATATATGTAGAGAGGATTAATGCTCTCGCCGGGGTCTTCTGCCACTTTGAGGGAAGCAGCTTGGGCAAAATCATTGTTGTCTCCCACGATAAAGGTATCGAAGGTATAATAGGGATTAATAATCGTATGTTTTTTTCTTTTGGAAGGAGAAAGTTCCTCCCTGCTTTTCTTTGGCATGTCCTTAATCTCTGACAGAGAGATAAATTGAATATCGAAATGGATGCCAATGACTTCCTCAATGGAAACAGAAAGAAAGACGGAGTATCTTTTTTCGATAAATTCCTTGCTATCTCCAATGGAAGTATTATCAATCAGGACAGTGAGCATGTCATCCTGCACGGAGTATACGCTCAATACCTGAATAAACGTGCGAAAGGACACGTCAGATATGGAGAAGGTCGTATGCATATGCTCCAATATTTCATCCCAATTTTGTTTCAGCTGATTTTCCAATGCTTCTTCCTCTTTTCTTATATATAAATCGCATTGCTATTCGGTAGCAATTATATAATCGTATAAGGGGCTGTAACCCCTTTTTAAGCAATTTTAAAGAAGGGCGACAAATAACACATTATACATTCATATTTTATATCAAATATGGGGAAAATACAAGGAATAACTTTAGAAAAGAAAAAACAGTTATATTTATATATGGCGATGCCGCTGAAAGCCGTATGTTCGTTATGTTAGTATTTATAGCATAATAATATGTGGATAACTTAACATAATAAGTTATCCACAGTAATCCACAGAAGTTGTGGATAAAGTTGTTGTATAATTTTTCACATTGATAAAATTCATAAAATGTCGATTTTAAAAGGATTTCGTGGATAATGTGGATAACTTTGTGGAAAACCTAATATTTTTTTAAAATTGAAAGAAAAGTTATGCACAAATTGTATACAATTTGTGCATAACTAAGAGTGAACAGGTTTTCTATCGACAAAGGTAGAATAGAATAAAATCGGCAAATAATCATTTAATTGTCTACTTTAATAGAATAGAATAATATTTTACAATCCATGTGTAGAATATATTTGATTGATTGTATTTCTTCCTATTATAATATAATTATTTTATAATATTTTATTTTTTTCGTTGAATTGGATGCATTTATCACATTTTCCACTTGTGGACAAGTATGTGGAGAATTCTTTATCTAAAATCTTAATAATTCTTAAGATTTATCCTAGGAAAATTATGGTAAAATAAAAACCGTAGGAAAGAAGGGAGGTTAATATAAGGTAGAAAATCAAGAAAAGACAATGGACAGTAACACACCAGCACAAAAAAAAGGAAATAAGAAGAAAAATATGAAAAACAAAAAGTGGATTGCCGCCATCTGTTGCGGAACGCTGCTGCTCTCCACCGGCATCCCGGGAACAAGCCGCCAAGCGCAGGGGGCAAGCCAGCCGAAAGAATACATCATTCAGACAGAAAGTGACAGAACCTACGAAAAAATATCTAAACAGTACGAAGACGAAATTAAAGAAGAAACTCAAGAAGAAAACACTCTGGAAGACGCAAATATTCTAGTAGCAGAACTAACCACCCACCAAGCACAAGCCCTAGATCAAAAGAAAGGAGTCACCGTAGAGCCAAACATCACCCTCAGCGGCCAAGGCAGAAGCAGCACAGAGACCAAGGAACAATCACTGAGGAAAGACATACGGAGCCTAGCAAAAGAAAAATGGAACGTATCCGCTATGTCCGCAGATTCCGTGAAAAAAACATCCAACAGCAAGAAGATCAATGTAGCCATCTTGGACTCGGGCATAGATGCATTGAGTGAAATTCCATTCAATAGCCAGGTGAGCCTAATCCCAGAAGAAGGAACCGACGATATGACAGGACACGGCACCATCATAGCCAATCTGATTGCATCCAACAAAAACGGCAGCTGCCATTCAGGCATCATACCCGAAAACGCCCCGGTAGGTCTGCACAGCGTGCGTATCTTGGACGAATGCAACCAAACATCGCTGAGCCGAGTGCTGGAGGCTCTGCAGTGGTGCATCGACAACAGAATCGACATTGTCAATATGAGCTTCGGGACGGAAACGCCCTCAGACATATTCAGTGACATGGTCAAAAAGGCTGGGGAAGCCGGCATCCTTATGGTATCCTCCGTGGGAAATAGCGGGGAGGAGAAGCAGGGGACGGTGGAATATCCCGCAAACTACCCGGAAGTTATCGGGGTAGCATCCATTGACGAAAACATGGAGCACAGCACATTCAGTAATACGGGAAAGGCAGTGGAACTGGCCGCTCCGGGAGAAAACATCCCCATCACAAGTTACTGGGGCATGCAAGGAGCGGGCAGCGGTACTAGTTATGCCGCCGCCCACGTCACAGCCGCCGCTGCGCTTCTCTGGTCAGAAAATCCAAGAAAGACTGGGGAAGATATCCGCATCCTGATGGGCAGGAGTGCCACCGCCAAGGGAAGCCCGGAAAAATATGGCTGGGGAATCTTGAACTACCGGAATGCCAGCAGCCACCCAGAACTGGCGGATAATTGGCAAGAAATCAACTCCAGCCAAATTCAAGATGCAGATACTCACACAGTGTCAGAACACGTCCTCAAGCCCACATATGAGATTCCGGTTTCCCTAAAGGCAAGCTGGGGAAAACCCGATCATGCCGCCTTGATCCCGGCAGTCAACGGCATGAAAGCCCCCGAGGTGCATGCAGTCAAGGTAGCCGTAAGACATGCAGACGATAAAAAGACGCTGGGGAAATACGACATCCTGCATGCTAGGAACAGCACCAACTATGTTAGCACTGCAAAAATCTTTTTCCAAGCATCTAAGAAATGGGATGGAAAAATTCAAACCCTTAACAATCTGGCATCAACCTACAATAGTTCCGATGAACTGAGTACCACTCTCAAGGCTCAGAGCCAGAAAGAACTGAAGGCCGTGATGAATATGGCTGCCACAGTTAATTTAGAAGATGCCTCGAAGAAACCTACTCTGAATAGAGGAAGACTGCAGTTGCTGGGCATGGCCATCCATGTGGCGGGGGACGCCTATTCCCATAAATGTATGTGTGATGGGAGTGATGCTGGAAAAAAGGAGATTCAACGAATATTTAATAACAATACAGATAAAATACAATCTGCCCTAATAAACAGCAATGGAATAAATGACATAAAAAGAGCGGCAGCATCACAAAATGGCTTGACAACCTCCCGACTTGGTACCGGATACTTTAAAAATACAGATATCAGCAATAAGTTTTACACGGATTCTGTAAATTATATGAAAGAACGGTATTCTGTGGCCACAAAAGTTGCTACGAATAAGTTACTGCACTATTATAGCAATAATGGATCGTTCACGCCATTTGTGTTCTGCCCCTACGAAATAAGCAAGAAGAGCAATTACCGGAGCAGTTACCGCTATCGACTTCGGCACCTGATGCGATATTTGAAGGATGCCAGATATGATCCTGGATCCAGCGTTTGCCTAAAGGGGAAGAATAATTATACTAAAAACGACTGGCAGGCATTGTCATTTGATCGTTAATATATGGAGGTAAATTGAAATGAAGGGAAAAAATATTTTGAAGATTTTAAATATATGCTTTATCTGTCTTGCCTGTCTCTTCCTCGCCAATACCAGCGTACAGGCAAAGAAAAGCAAAGAACGGAAATTGCTTTGGGATGTTGAAGAAGGTGAAAAAACCAAAGGGCGTACCATGCAGGAATTTATGAATAGACGAGGTTTTTTTTATGGAGAATCCGGGAACTGCATATACACATACATCAACCATAAGAAAGAAGTAAAAATTATTGGTTTTAAACTAAAAGCGAAAAAGGTCAAAATTCCTGCCAAAATACACGGAAAAAAAGTGACGGTAATTGAATTGTTTAATCCCGGGGAAGAAGGTGACCCTCTTCCACAAGTTAAACACATTATAATTCCCAGATATGTAAAAGAGATTTCTGTAGTGTTTAAACACGAGATATTTAGTTATCAAGTATTGAAAAAATTAGAAAAATATGAGGTGTCATCCAAAAACAATTATTTTAAATCCAAAGACGGCATCCTTTTTTCCAAGGATGGCAAAAGGTTGCTCAACGTACCGAGAAGAAAAAAAGCCGCAAATTACCTGATACCCTATGGCGTAAAGAGTATTGCAGATCATTGCTTTGCATCTTGCAACCGTATCCAAGCAGTCACCATGCCTGATACCGTGGAGCGAGTGGGGGATCAGGGATTTATTGCATCTGGGATTCAGAAAATACGCCTTTCCAGAAATTTAAAATCCATGGGTGAAACCGCATTGGGATATACAAAACTGACAGAAGCCGTCATCCCCGGATCGTTGGCAGAAGTTCCGGAAGATTGTTTTGGATATTGCAAGAATCTGAAAAAGGTGACGCTTAGCCCGGGAGTGAGGAGCATCGGGCGGTATGCCTTCGTACGATGCAAGAATCTCAAGAAGGTCATCATCCCGCCCAGCGTGAAAAAGTTTGGTGCGAATGCTTTTGTGTATACCTCCAAGATCATGACACTAAAGAAGCTCACCATCTATGCGAAAAAAACTTCCTACGCCTACAAGCGGGCGCAGAAGTGGAAGAAAGAATATCAATACAAGGTCAAGGCTTATTGATAATGGCATCGACCGTTGTGCTTGCGCAACTCTGGCTTTTACACTCCGTTTCGATCCGTGCTGAACAGACATCCACTGGATGTCTAGCACCTTATGATGGGATGAACAG
>CASGVX010000012.1 GCA_949346185.1 uncultured Lachnospiraceae bacterium | reverse complement strand
GCGCCAATCGCTTTCAAACCATTGGAAATTCCCAGATAAATGTTTCCTAGCAGCATGGCCGAATTCCATGCCCCCCACGCTATGGCTATGCCGCCAATGATTGGCGCAATCGTACCCCAGTTGTCCGAAATGAACGTCCCGGCACTTCCAAGAAATTCTCCGGCTTGAACCGCCACGCCCACAATTCCTTCCATGCTGTTCCCCACGGCATTCAGAACGCCTTCCACTTTCTCTCCAAACATCGCCACCATCTCCATGGTGCTTGGCAATCCATGGGAGGCAAGGGCAGAATCCAATCTCTGTATGGCATTCGTCCAGCCCCTAGTAATCGCCGCACGCACATTGGCGAAGGTAGTTGCCCATGTTGCCCCGGCATCTTTTGCAGCACCAGCGGATACCCCTTTGTCCAACGCCCGGCTGACAGTATCAATGAATTGCGCAGAAGCAATTTTTCCTTCTGATAAATTATCTTTGACCTTACTGACCGATTGCCCCACGGCGTTTGCATATATTTCTGCCGCACCAATCCCGGCATCAAAGAGTCTGTCCAACTGATCTGCCTCAACCGTTCCCTTTGAATACATCTTTCCTATGGCATCCACCACGCTACTTAACTGCTCGTTTGTTCCTTCGCCATAAAAACTGACGGCATCTGCCCAGATACGCACTTGGTCTGCAGCATTGCCAATCGCCATGCCTCTGGTCATAAATCCCTGAGTAGCCTTGCTTGCCACATCCAGTCCATAAGCTGTGCCTTTGGTAGTGTCTTTCAACTGTTCCAGGGCGGCGTTGGCCACGTTAGTATCTCCTGTCATGATGGATGTGGTCTTCTGGAAGCGGTTCATGGTGTCTATCCTGTCAAATGCGCCGCTTATGTCCGTGACACCAAAACGGCCAAGGGTATTCTTTACCAAACCGATGGCACTGTTGGCTACGATAATGGCTTTCTGCCATCCCTTTAGCCCTGTTTCCACCTGGCTTACTGGGGAACGGCACCGTTCCACTTCCTGTTTGAACGTCCCCTGCGCTGTCATGTTATCCCTGATATGCCTTTCCGTGCTGGAAATTGTTCCTGACAGTCTTAAATAGGCGGCATTTGCCCCATCCACATCCATGTTTTGTACCGCTCGGTTCAGTTCTTCCTGATGTTTAATTGCTTGATTTAATTGTGACCGCAGCTGCTCCAACTCCACATTCGTATTGTCAATCCCCATGTCCAAAGGATTTTCCTCTATTTGCCGGATTCTGTCACTGATGGATTGCATTCTCGAACCCATCAAACTGATATCCTGAATGGCAGCAGGAGGCAGGATCTCCATTCCCGCCGCTGTCTGGGCAATCTGCCGCTGTCTGCTATTCAGTTCGTTCAGCATGGCATCCGTCCTCTGCACCTCCTGCTGGAACCTCTCCACCCCCGAACCACTGAATACAGACAAGGCATCCGATTTCCATTGGACAGGCTGGGTAATCGGCTCCGGCACAGATGCTGGCCGGGGAACTGCAGGGGCGGAAACCGTGTTGATATCTTCCATTCTTCGATTCAGTTCCTGTGCCGCAATGGCCGCTTGGTTCAATTCATTGTGAACCCCTTCCAAGGTGGAAGTATCCACGTCCCTATTCATGGTATTGCTTAATGCTTCCATCTGCGTCACCGCCAAATTCACGGAATTGATAATGTGCATCAGCGGGACGCTGAAATTGTCAGCCAGCTGGATGCCAGTCTGAATGGATGCCATAGAATCACCTGCCCTTCCTAGCCTTTCTCTCTGCCTTCTTGCGCTCTGCCTTCTCTGCCTCGATCTTGGTCTGTATTGCCGCTATGACGAAAGCCCGCTCATTCTGATCCATCTTACACCATGCAGATGGAAGAATGTGCAATTTATGGAGGGCATAGTATGCATAGTTCGCATCGCTATCCCCTCCCTCAATTAGTTTTTTGCCTCTTTCACCTTGTCGTTCATGTCCGTAAACCCTTGGAAATCCTGAATCCACACGCACAAATCCTGAAACTCCCCAGGATCATCCACCAGCGCATAGAGCAAATCCGTGGGACTTTTCACGCCATAGGAATCCTGCAATTCCTTGTTGTAAAGGTCAGGCACCACCGTACTTGCCACGATCATCTCTGCTAGGTATCTTGATGTGCCGAGTTTCTGACGGAACACGCCCGGCTTTCCCTTAATCGGCACGTCCACGGTACACTCCTCCCGCAATTCCTCGTCCTGCTTGGAAGTGATATGCCTAAACGTCCATTTTAATGGCGTGCCATTCTCGGAAAGCAGGGATGCAGTAGGGGCATATTCCCCATCCTTCTTTTCAACTTTGTTCTTCTTCAAAAATCTGCTTAAATTTGACATAACTCCATTTCCCTTTCTCTTTTCCAAATATGCGGCCTTGCCGGATTTGTTCCGGCAAGGCACACAAATTCCTTCTAATTTCCTTTGGTATTAAATCCGGCCAGTTCTGCAAATTCCTCTGGCATGGAGAAATCATCAAAGGTAAAGTCCATCTCCTCGTCAAGATACTCCCCATCCGCATCAAACTTCGCCAGAACCCCGCCGTCAATATTGCAGTCCAGCAAGATAATTTCCTGTCTCCCTGCGGCACTGGTGGGATCTTCATTGATAATCTGCATCTCAAAATAGGTATCCGCACCTGTGTTCTTGTAATCCAGCATCATCTTTCGGAAGATGGATACATTGTAGTGGAACGTGGCAGAACCCGTCCCCTTCCATCCAGTTGCCTTATTGCCTTTTCCCGGCTTCCCCAGAATGGGAACCTCCGTCTTCGTCTTCTCAAACTTTGCTTCCAAATTGATAGCCTGCATAAAGTTGTACCGTCTGCCGTCAATCGTCACATAGCACTCTGCCAATGCGGCAGACAGCGTGTCCTTGGCAAGCATCACGGCATTGTCCTTCGTCTGTGGCATCCTCTGCACCTACCTTTCCCTATCCCACTGTCACGGTCATATACATCTTAGACATTGCATTGACCACCGTGATTGTGCTCTTTACTACTACCGCTTTCTTGGTATCCCCAAGTTCCACCGATACATCATCCTCCACGAAGTCCTCGATCGCCCGCAGCGTCTGCAAATCCTTGCGGATCTTCACGAGGTCGCTCCACAAGGCACTTCTGCCAGCGTCATCATTGGGAATCCTTCCCAGATACTTTGTCTTGAACAGCACCGCATCATCATTGGCCAGCTGGTCAATAACACGGATTGTCTGGTTGTCCTTAAACACATCGCCGCAATTCTCCGTAGTCGTGACCATGGTGTTGACATCTTCCAGCACGCAAACCTCCTGATTGACAGAATGGAATACAAATTCACCGCCTCTGATTGCCCCCATCAACTCCACCTGCGTATAGGCCGTGTCAATACAATACTCTCCGTCATATACCCTGTTCTGGCAAGATGCGTTCACCTTGCATCCCCCCTCTGCGCCAGTAGTCCAGTATACTGCTGCCGCCTCGTCCGGGTACTGCATCCTCCCCTCGCCATCTCTGACTGCGCCGTCAAGGCACTTATTCTTGACACTGATAACGCCCATGCAATCCGCCTGGGCATAATTATAAACGACCAACTGGAACTTGATTCCCATCTCGTCCCGCAATCGTCTGTTTAACGATGCAAACATCTTTTTCACGGTATCATCCGTGGTGACAATCCCCATCGTATTGAACACATAGCTTTCAATCCTGTCGGCATAATCTTGGTATGAAGTACCAGTCACAGTTCCATTCTCCCCGCCAGAAAGTTTTGCACAGGCAACGGCCTCTAGGGTGATAGAATCCTTGAAATCCACATAATCGTTAGCAGACAATCCCTCTGGATTCGATACGGTCTGATAGTCCACCATATCCGTCCCCAGATAGGTAATCACATCCCACATGTCAGGCTCGTCTATGTTCTCCTGAATCTTTACCGCTAGGTCGTTGCCTCGGATGCCGCTGCATTTTGCCGTTGCATAGTCGTTGGCTGCCCTCTTTCCACCACCATTCAGGCGATAGGCGTAAAGAGTGCTTGCATTCATGAACAGATCACGCAACCCCTTCATCTTCTCATGCTCCCAGGCATAGCCAAAAATCCTCTGGGCATTTTCATGGAAGTCTTCATTCGTCACGGTAAATACTTCCTGATCCATGCCCCAGTCAAGTTCCAGTGGCATGGTGACATACCCCCTGTCAGACAGTGCAGCGGTTGCCGCCGCCGCAGACACGAAATTGATGTATGCTCCCGGCAGCACCTTGTTCTGCGCCAGGAACGTCCCTCCTCCTAATGCCATCCTACTTCACCTCTCCCTTCATGAATTTCTCAATCACTGCATCTATCTCTTTCGCAGTATACCTCTTACCCTCTTCCAGAAGCGCATCCAGCAAATCCCTATTCCTCCCATACTTGGCAGAGGAAATAATCTGCTCCTTGGAGAAATCGCCCTGTCCCTTCTTTCCTTCCACTCGCTTCTCGCCTTTTGCGTCAGCCATATCTTATCTCACCTATCCTTTCACATGCATGTTTCCATTCATTGCTCCCATCGCCGTTTCTTCCTTCTGCCTTCTGACAAAGAAATTGTAATTTACGAAAAAATTCAGCACTCCATCAACCACCTTGTAATTCATGTCGCAGCCACGAATCCTGCCGCCCATGGCCTCTATCTCCTCCAAGCACCAGAGCATCCTTTCGGCAACATTGTTGCATTCCGCCCGGGCATCCGTATTTGATTTCGGGAAATACTGAATGACGAATTGATTCTCCCTCCGATACCTGCTACTGGGATATGGAGAAATCGTTGGATTGACGGAAGCAATAAAAAAACAAGGCTCTTGCAAGTCTTGCTTGATCTCTTCCATATGAATCTCATATCCAAATTCCGCATCCAGCCGGACACTGATTCCGGCAATGACCTCGTTAATCATTTGAACGCACCTCCCAAAAACTTTTTTAGCCTGTTTTCCAGCAATTTTGGCGCAATCTGCCTAATCTCCTGTTCGGAAATCGTCATCATGAACTGCCCCGGCACCCAGCCTTTGTGGTTTACAGTCCTGTGGCCGTATTCCACATAACTTGCATACTCCACCGGATTGATGATCTCAATCACGTAGTATTCGCCGTAATGATTGATTTTCAGGGTGTCCACGAATTGCGCCGCCCCCCTGGTGTCCAGCCCTTCCGAGCCGCTGCCCTTCTGGGAAGTCCACCCCCTGCGGAGATTGCCTCCCCTCTTTCCCGATGGGCTGACCCTTTTCGTGTAAGTATCTCCTTTTTTGTGATGCTTACCGTCCCTCTTGGCAACGACCTCTATTTCCTTGCTGTAATCCCCCACCGGGGTTCTCTTGATAACCTTCGCAAGCAACCGTGCGGCGAGTTCCCTCGCGCACTCTTCACAGAACGTGTCAGCCGCCTTATTTTCTTGCAGCTTATTCAGATGTTTCTGCAATTCTTTCAAGCCGTTTGCGTCAAAGCCTCCCATTTTCGCCATTAGGCCCACTCCTTAAAAAGTTCCAGCACGATTTCCTGATGGGTTTCATATACTGCTGGAACGCCGCTATATGTATAATCTGCGGTCATGCCGGACTGCGTAATCGTAATTTTCGACCCCGGCTTGATTAATATGTCAGGTGATATGAATAATTTTACCGTCTGCTTTGCGCTGGCCGCCGTCTCGCCCTGAACAACCGCCGCAATGCTGGTAAACGACAGCCTGCATGGCTGACCTTCCAATACCACCACATCTTCATGGCTTGTCAGTTTCGTGCTTTTATCCTTCACCTTCTGATGCTCGACTACGGTTGCCATGCCCTCATAAGTGCTTTCCAATGCCTTTCTGGCCGCAATCCTTGCCGTCTCTATTGCGCTTACCATCTAATCCTCCTAAAGGCAGAAAACTCTTCTTTACCGTAAGTCAGGAGGTGGTTGATATAAGCCGTCAATCTCTGTTCGGGTGTCAAACTTCCTTCACCAGTGTCAAAGGCAATCGTGGTATCGCCTTCCTTG
This sequence comes from uncultured Lachnospiraceae bacterium, assembly GCA_949346185.1. Classification (GTDB taxonomy): domain Bacteria; phylum Bacillota; class Clostridia; order Lachnospirales; family Lachnospiraceae; genus Butyribacter. The sequence continues at coordinate 9,519 of CASGVX010000012.1, read as the reverse complement.
ATTTCCTTCACCGCTGCAGTCAAGTCTAGTGCAGAAAGATCATCCGGGGCAAAGGTCTTTTTGGCAAGCAAAAACTCCCCTGCTGCCATATCAATAGCGATATGCTCCAGTCCTGCCGGGATATTCGGCAAATTCGTTTCATTCCTAATCGTACTGCGCACTTTCTCCAAACAAAAAGACAGAGAATTCTCGTCCTCCTTTTTCGTCTCATATCCAATGCATGACAGCCTCTTTTTCAGCGTTTCCATTGTATACACTTCCATCCACCTCACTCTCCGCTCTAGCCGATTTTATGTTTCATAGCAACTACCCTGAGCTGCTTCGGCTCATATACTGGGTTCCAGTTCTCTGGGTTCGCCATTTCCTTCCTCGTGGGTGTCTCCACATTCTCCCTGACTTTTCCAGTATAGGCAACGCCCCTCATATGGAGGATGTATGCCTTCCTGTTGATAAGAAAATCTACACCGCCGCCAGTCTGCTTGTCACGGTCAAACTCCGTGGCAACGTGGCCTTCCGGGCTGCCATTTCCCAAAGCAACCGCCCCCTGGCTGAACAGATATGTCGTATATACTCCATTCTCGTCTATCGGGCATCCATCGTCCACAGTGACACGCCTTCCTTGGTACACCTCGAACTCCACATCCGTAGAATCCCTCTCGGTGGAAATCAGATTTTTCTTTTTCAGGTATGTTTTCGTGGCACTGTGCATTGCCACGTCAGTCAAGATGCCCTGGGCATCCCCCATGAGCTGACATGCATCAATAAATGCCTCTGCGCTGATAATCTTTGCCGTCGCATTTGTCATCTTGGTAAGATCAAGAATATGGTCAGCCATTGGCGTTGTCTCTTGTCCCCCATCCGGCGTATACGAACCAAAAATCCCCGACAGAAGGGCAATCAGTTCTTTCTGCATGTCGCGCGCCCAGAACTCTGCCACCAAGTCCCCGATTGCTTTCATAGGATCTGCCCCCGCCAGTGCCGCCGCAAGGTTCGTGGATGCCCACATCTTCTGGCGGAAAATGGTGGTGGATATGTCCTTGTTCGACCCAATCTTTGCCGGCGTCATCTTCTTATCTTCCAGTACTGGTTCGGATTCTCCGGCCAAATCCTCGAAGAACGGCATGTTATGCGTCCGTGCCGCCTCGCTGGCCAACTTGTCAAATTCCGGGCTATTTACAATGATTCCGCTCTTGCATAATGCTGTGAGTTCCATCGTGCGATTAACCACATAGGAATTAAACAACTCCGGCACGATGACATCTGATATTTTCGTTGCTGGCATAAATTACATCATCCTTCCTTCTTTAAATTTTCACTCCGGCTGATGCCGCAAGTGCCTTTGCCTGTTCGGGATTGCTCTTGAAAAGTTCTCCCTGCTTCGTCAAATTAAAAGTCTCCTTGGCAAAGGGATTAACATTTCCCCCTGCATCTCCTCCCTGTGGCTTGTAGGTGTGCTCCTGTTTGAAAAGATGCCCCATCGCCTTGTCTTCCCTGTACGGCTTTAGCGTCTCCTCCACGCCTACAGGACGATTTTCCTTGTCAAAGGCAAACTTCTCAATGCCTCCCTGCTTGTAGATCAGATAATCAGGGTCAAGCACTCCCTGCTTCTGCAGCTGCTCCTTTAATGCATACGTCTTCGCCACATTGACTGCAGACTCTTCCATGGCATTAATCTTTTCCTTGTACTCCTCTACCTTTTTCTGCAGGGCTTCATTCTCGCCATTTTCCTTTTTCAATTCGGCAATCGTCTCGTTCGCCGCCTTGAGTTCCTTTGTCTTGGTGTTAAATTCTGTCTTCGGTACCGCATGGCTTGGAAATTCTTTTTGGATCGCATTCATGACTGCGTCTACATCCAATTTCCCATCCTCTGTCAGTTTCGCCTTTTCCAAAATAGCCTTTAACCATTCCATCTCTCTTACCTCCATAGCTTTTTATTCCGGTGCTGCCGGTATTTGGATTCTCCGGTTATTCTCCCGGCGGAGTAGTTAGTTTTACGTCATTTCGGACAAGTTCGGGCATCTGTTTCTACGCCCGTTGCAATACCACCTCCTCTTTTTTGGCATCAAAAAAACACCTGAACTGAATCAAGTGTTTTTCAATCTAAATTCTAATACTGTATATCATCATCGAGCGGCGGCAAATAACCCATCTCATGCACATCTTTCTTTTCGGAGATGCACTTTTCTATGATTTCAACGATTTCCTCTTCAGTCCGTGACCGCATTAAAGGTACTGTAGGAAAACTGTCCCCAAATACGTCTTTATATTGTTTTAATGATTTCAGCAATTCCTGATCGTTCACTTTCCTCCCACCTTTCCAATAATTTCTAATAACGCCGCATAGGCATTTGGAAGATATTTCTTTACTGCCTCCAGTTCTTCTCCCTGGCACGTTTCCGCACTCATAATGTTCGCCCATGTTTCTGATGCTGTTTCATAAATCCGACAGGCATTCTTCCGTTTGGAACTGTTACTCGCATCAATACCTAATTCCTTCAATGCCTCGCCAAATTCCTTTTCTTTTCCAAAGCCCTTAATGAATTTATTGAATGTTCGGTTATAATATGATTCTTCATGCCCCCATATTACTTCTACATTCCGACTACCAAAAAAGCCACGAAGCGCATCTTGTACGCCATTTGTCGCACCTGTAGAAAGTATATCATTTCTTGCACCTTTAAAAGTTTTCCTCAATTGTTCTTTATCTTTCCGCAGTGCTACAAGAAATTCGTCACTGGAACTTGGAACACGTTTGAACACCTTAAGCGCCCCTGAACCGATTTTGACTTTATTATTCAGGGTGTCAATTTCATTGTAGTGTAAACCTCTGAATGACCCCAAATCATCAAAAGCGTGTCCATATTCGTGGGCAAGCGTGCTATATTTCGACACTCCATTATCCATATGTCTTTGCGGAGGCATATCATATTTGATGGTTTTCTGCGAAGATGAATATGCGCCCCTATCAGCCATCTTGACAACACTGGACGGCATATCGCCAAATTCACTATACAGCCTGGTCACATCTTCATTGCTGTGTCTGTTAATGAGGTACAAATACTCCTGGTATTCTGTTTCAGTCATGCCAGATTGTTTCAGTTTGTCCAGTTCCTTCACTTCCAGCCTTTTCTTCATTGTACCATCAGATTCTGCGTTATGCAATCCTGATTCCCCGCCATCCACGAAAGATCTCTGCCATTCCTTATATGTCATATCTGCCGGAACATAATGGGTCTTTCCATCTTCTCCACGTGCGGCACGCTTTCCTCCCTCCGAAAATTCATCATCAAAATACGGACACGCCACACTTCTGCAGTTCGGATGAAAGGGTGGCGCAGTAACGCCCACCTCGTAATCCTTCATGGAAAAATGCTTCCCATCCATGTTGCGGCACAGATCCGAAGTCAGGCTGTCAAGGGTTGCGACAATCTCAAACTCCCCGATATCCAATTCATTGAAGCAGTCCCTCTGTGCTGCTGCCGCTATGGCTGCGCTCTCCGTATACACAAGGGTGGATGCCCTATTTTTACTCACATCCATCTTCTTGCTGATTGCCTGTACCGCTTGGTAGGGATCAGAGCCTCGGATGACATGCTGGGATAGTTCCGTATGCAGAACTTGAACCAATTTGACCTTATTCGCCCATATCCTGTCCGAAAAATTTGCCCCATCCTGCGCCCATGGCTTTTCCAGCACCATCCTGATGCGCCCCTCGTCTATCCTAGCCAGATGATGCCCCACGCCGCATCCCCTCGCCACCTCATATGCGGTACGGTAAAACCTATCTGAATAGGCTTTCTTCAAATGCCCCTCCACACCATCACCGTATTTCTGAAAAAGAAGCTCCGCCTCTTGCCGCACCTGCAATTTAATGATCTGTAGCCTGTTGATATGCACCCTAGCCGACGCATTTTCCAACTCCTTCATCCACTTCTGATTGATGCCATTCTCCTTGCCTTTCTGTATGTAATCCTCAACAGTCCAATGAAATTCCTCCAACTCATTCGCTTTCAGGAGCTTCTTTGCCGCCGTATAGGTAATGTCATTGTTCTCTGCCAAGCGATAGTACCACTTTTCTATATCCGCCTCCATCCTTGCAGATGCCATGCGAAACTGCTGCCCCAAATCCTTTATATACGCCTCGTCTTTCTTATGCTGTTCATGCTCCAATGCCGCAAAACGCTTTTTCCAATATATCCCATTTTTCAAATCATCACCCGCCCTCACTCCTCACCCTGTGTATTGCCGTCATCCTCTTCTTGCGCAAAAGCATCCTTGTAGGCATCCTCCCTGCTTTCTTCCTCCGTCTTCTCCGCTTCCAGCTGCCGCAACTCGCTTTCTAAGTCAACGGTAAATGGATGGTTCTTTACAATGGTCTTGTTGCTGATAATCCCCACGCTGTCCCGGCATATCTGAGCCAGTTCCGTCTCGTTCCTGATTCTTGATCTGGTCCATACTTGCTCTATAATCTCGCATGGAATGCTGTAGAAGCGGCAAATCGCACGAACAAGCTTTGCAAACCCCAAGCGAAATTCTATCTCCATCAATCCCACCTTCATTTCCAGAAGGGAATACATGAATTTCAGTGCCTCCCCTGACTGGTTGCCAAAACTTTCCGGCTGGGGGTCATATCCCTGCCCCTGCTCGAATATCGCTTTCCTAGTCAATTCCAGCACCACATTCCTAGCCTCCACCGGGATTTCTATATTGAGCGTGCTGACCCCGCCCTTTTCATCATCATCTATCTTGATAACCTTGTATTTCTTCAAATCCTCCAAAAATCCATTCAGTTCCGTACCTCCGTACCCGGAAAGAATCATGATGATTTCCTGCACATCGTCCAGATCATTGATAAATCCGCTGTAAACCTTGTCATATACGTCCACAAGGGACTTGATATTTTTCAAATCCGTAGTGCGGATATTGTTATTAAAAAACGGAATGAAAGGCACCTCCTCCATTCCATGCTCATAGTCCGCCGTCTTCTTCTGGGTATCTGGATCAATGAACATATCGTAGACCATCAATCCATCCTCCAAGGAATCCGCCACCTTCTTCCTGTACGCCTGGCAGCGATTCTCTGCCCAGTATTCCCATACGAAATAGTTTTCGCCGGTTTGCTCATCAATCTGTTGGTATGTTCGGAGAACCCCGAACAGTTTTTTCTTTAGCGACTTGTCCCATATCGGTATGATCTGCTTGCTGTCCAGCACCGCCCACTCAAACTCCCCCTTTTCGCTCTTCCAGTAATGCACCCATGCCACGGAAGTGTTTGCCGCATTCACGCACAAATCCAGGCAATTTTTCGCATACTCGTCGCCCAATGCCCGAACAATGCGTTTATTGCTCTCCTTCCCCCCTACGTCAAAGATGGGTGGAATTGTAAAAGCGTAGGATGCTTTCTGATTGACAAGAAGACCATGGAAATTTCTCGGAATCTTATTGTTTGCACTTCTAAGAGGATTTCCCTGTTCATCCGTATTTTCCTTTTTTAGCAAAATATCGGAACTATTCCCATAGTACCTCTCGCCAATCATAGCCTCTCTTGCGAAAGAAGCATGGTACACTTCATATTTCTTGATAATTTTTTTCAATGTCTCAATATCCATATCTGCTCCTATTTTAGCACCGACATCCCGCTCGGCTTTCTAATAATCGTATATGCAAAGTACCTAAGGGCATCCATGCAATGGTCATGCTGCTTCACTGGCTTATCCTCTCCCCGCTCTGCTGCCTTTTCATCCCAGATATAGGAAGAAAATTCCTTGACTGTCTCCTTGCATTCCCTATATATTCCTATCTTGCCTAGCATCAGCAGGGATGCCACGAAGCGTATGCCGTCCAACACGTCATTTTTCGCCTTCTTGATCCGATATCCCCGCTTTTTTAATTCTGCGATAAAAGAGGCCGCCGAAGGATCGATAATGATTTTTGCTGGATTAACTTCATCAAGCCATTTCTCCAAATCATCGGCATATTCGGAATCCGTCTTTTGCTGCTCCTGATTCCTGCCGCTATAATAATACTCCCTGCAGCAGATCCATCTCCCATCCACGTGCTTCTGCCACAGAAGGAACACCGTAGGGTTCTGGGTTCCATAGTCACAGGAAACATAATGCTCCCCATATATGCCATCTAGCGAATCTACGACATGTTTCTTTTCATCGAACATGTCGTAGATGATGCCCTCCGCCATCACCCACAGCCCCAGAATGTATCTCTTGAAGAATACGCCGCTATATCTGCTTCGGTATCGTTCCTTGATCCTTTCCGACAGGCTCAAGTTATCATCCATGCCAAAATGCAGATATAATAGTCTCTTCTCCTCCCTCTTGTCAATCCAATCATTCTTGAACCAGTGATAAGGCCCCTGGGGATTGCAATTAAACCATAGCTTGGAATCATCCACGGAGCATCTGGCCGTTGCCTGATTCACGAATGACTGGGGCATCAGTGCCACTTCATCAAAGAAACAGCCCGCAAGAGTGATGCCCTGTATCAAATCTTGGGACCGTTCATCCTTTCCGCCAAAAATATAGAAATAATTAACGGTGCTGCCTCTGGTGATGATAAGCAAATTATCGGCTCTGTGATCCACCACATGATAACCCCTTGACTTTAACATCAATTTCAGGGAAGAAAGCACATTTCGTCGAAAAGACCCTATCGTCTTTCCGCACATGGCGAAATTCTGCCCATCATACCTTGTCATTGCCCAAAGCACAAAAGATAGGGACATGCTCAATGTCTTGCCAGAGCGAATTGCCCCATCCGCTATTATCCCATCGCAATCTTTCACCGGGGAACGATCACACCACCAGTTAAGCACCTTCCTCTGCTTTTTGGAAAATGGGCTGAATTTGAACGTTGCCTGTCTAATCCTCCTCACTCTTCCAATCCTCTTGTGCTGAACCATTCAATGCATCTAAAAATCCATCATCTTCCGCTTCATCATCTCCTGCATCTTCCCTCGCCGCTTTCGCCCTTAGCAGTTCTATCTCCGCCCTCTGCCTCTCCGTGGCCAGATCCATATGGTCAGCCAGCCATTTTAGCGCCGCCATCTTGTCCAGCAGCTCGATGGAATCCGTCTTGCCAAAGGACACCTTCTTAATCAGCCTTCCATCCGCACAAGGGCCAGACAGGTTAATCATATTATGCTTTTTATCCAGATAATCACCGATATCCGCATACAAGATATTTATATACATCTGGACGACATCCTCCTCGGAAAGCATCTCCCTGTTGAGGCGGTTCTTCTTGAGGCGCATGATCTCATTTTTTACTCCATCATTCTCCATCATTCGGTAGCCGTTGGATGCCGCCGTGGCATAGTCAACACCATACGCTTTCTGATATGCCTTCGTGGCATTGAAGCAACGAGTATACAATACGCAAAAAAGCCTCTGTTTGTCGGTCAACTCGCCATTTTCCATGACTGCTTCAACCTCTACTGCAGAAGGCTCTTTTTTTACGTTTTTATTTCCTTCATTTTGTGTGCACCCTTTTCTATTTTTGTGTGCACCCTCCCGGCACCATGCATACCTTTTCTTCCAACTCTTCACTGTATTGATGGATACGCCGTATTTTTCCGCTATATCCTTATACTTCATGCCGGACACATAGTCAGCTTCAGCTAACTCATTCTTTTTCGCCTCATTCGCCACAACACCACCTCTCTAATCCACCGTCTCCATTTTCCCAAATCGCAAAAAGCACACAAGCTAAAGCCTGTGTGCCAAGAGAAAAAGCAATTCAATTTTGCCGACAGTTTTTTTATTTTAAATAATAACACATAGTAAGCGGACAAAACCGTCGTTTTTGAAAATTTTTCAATTTTTTTCTGAAAAGCGGTCATGCTTCTTTCGACAACTGTCTCCTGTATATGCTTTCCTACCTTTTCTGCCATACAATTCATTCATGGAAGCCGCCACCTGCACCCACGTCAAATCCTCGATGTAGTAGAGGGAAAGAATATTGCGCATCTCTATGTCGCCAATGCTCTCTATGTACTCTTCTGCCTTGGTCAGCAATTCCAGAAGTTGCTCCTCCATTAATTGCAGGCGGCATCTCTCCTGTGCCAGTTTTGCACTTACTCTTCCAGCCCTTTTAATGTCATATCCCGTCATCCTGACTGTTTTTAACGGCTTGCGCCGCTTTTTTCCGCAAGCGACAACATCAGACACCAGCCCCTGATCCGTGGTCATCAATTTATAATCCTGTTCTTCCAACTTGCTGATGGACTTCCGCAGATACTTTACACGAGCCTTTGCATCAGCGTACTTCGTTAATATCCCAATTCTGCTGTCTTCCCCCATGCTACCTCCTGTTGCCATGCAAATAACTATCTGTCTTCCCCGGACTGCTGCCCCTGGCAATCCCCGGATACTTCCTCCGCACCCTTCCCAGACTGCTGCCGCCGCATCTCCAACCGCTGCCGCTTTTCAATCAGCCTCTCATATTCCCAAAACATCTCATCCGTAATCGGCATCCGCCAGTCCAGCGCAAGTTCCACCGTATTGATGAGCCCCCGCTCCTCGCTGCTAAGACCTGCACTCATCCACCCCAGTCTCCTTCACCGTCCGATTTCAATATCTCCTCAATGCAAGCGTTATATCCAACCTTGTAGGATGGCACGATGCCATCCTCATACGCAAAATGGCATGGGCAATCAATGCATGCCTCCAGCGTATCAATCACTAAAATGGACCTGCTCATTCCCCCACCTCCACTTCGCCGTCCTGCGGGAACTGGAATACCCTTGGCAGCACCCAGAAATCAGGCTGGACATAGAACCCCTGCGCTTCATCATAGCCACCCTCCAATTCCATCCTTGATAAATAATTAGCCTGCAGCATCTCCATAGCTTTTTTTGCCTTGGATTCGGTAGAGTATTCACCCAATGCAATACCTTCCACCGCTTCCTCAATGCCAGCAAGATTTTTGTTGAGAAAATAAATCTTTCCATCAAACCTCTGAATAATAACCATTTCATACGGAACATCAAAAGTTCCGTCCTGTGAGATAATCCTCATAAGTTAAGCCTCCTTTCCTTGCTTGCCAAAAACTCCTGCTCTGTCTGGAATCCTAATGGATTATCAATATCCTCTTGCATCCATCCACCGCCCGTACCCTCATCCTCGTCAAAAACATACCTCATGTACTTATGAGGATCCTCCTCGTCCTCGTCTGGAATCAGGGCGCTAAGGCTATCGTAGCAAGGCACCCCTGCAAACGAATACGTATTCCCCTGGAACCCATCAAAATTATCTTCATCTTCAATCGTCTGCATGATGCCACTCGCATTGTCTTCAATTATATTCCCCCGTTCCAGCACCTGCTCCTTGGTCAGGGTGCAGGAAACCCTTCCGCAAAATTCACACATCACTGTCCCTCCAATCTATGGCTTGCCCGCAATTCTCACAATGGGGCAAATATCTTCCGCCATATTCACCTTTGCAGACAATCCAGCCGCAGCTAGGACAGCATTCGTGACAGTATTCGTCTTTCACTGGCTTCTTC
>CASGVX010000011.1 GCA_949346185.1 uncultured Lachnospiraceae bacterium | reverse complement strand
GATTCTGTATCGACCAGAAATCATACAAATACTCCGGCTGGTAACTGCGAATCAAGTCATAATCTATTCGCCCCCATACATTGTCCGAAGCGGATGTCGGAAATGCAACAAAACATAGTAGTTGATTCATGATCAACACAGCAACAAAAGTTACCACGGTAAGTCCTACTGTCACAAGCGCATTTCCATATACAAACTGACATCTGTTCATCCGCAACAGCATATGCAGTTCGTCATTCTTACTCCGATATCCGGCACATAATGCAGCCGCCAATAAAGGGAAAAGAAAAGTAATTAATCTCCTAATCACACTTGCATAAGTTGAAATCATCAGGAAATTATCCGCCGCACTCCTCACATACACTGCATCTTGCTGATAATTCAATACATATCCCATCAAAATACCGACAATGCTTAACAGAAAAAGAATAGCAAGACAAAACTTGAATTCAAAACGATTTAGTTGGTTTTTGATTAAAACTGCAATATAATTCATTTTTCTATCTGCCTCCTGTTAAATCAGGGTAATTATAGATAAATACGGACAATCATTTATTCTACAATTATCCTGTCAATTTTCCTGCAAAAGTGAAATAAACATATGGGAAAATCGTTTTCTCTTAGGTTTGCTTCGCAAAGTTGCTTATCCAAAATCAAAGACATCTGCATTTTCTTGATAATATTTTGCTTGGCATTGGAACATCTCTGCATATTGTCCATTTGACTCCATTAGCTGCTGGTGGGTTCCATGCTCTACAATCTCCCCATTTTCAAACATATAGATACAGTCTGCATCCCTAGTAGTGGATAGGCGATGCGATATGAAAATCACCGTTGCGTCACCTGCCTTGTTCATAATGTTTTGGTTCAATTCATATTCTGCCTTGGGATCCAGAGCACTGGAAGGCTCATCCAAAATGGCAATATGCATTCGCTCCTTTTTCGCAAAAAGTCGGGCAATGGCCACTTTCTGCGCCTCTCCGCCAGATAGCTGAACGCCATCCTGAGCAAATTCTCGTGTGAGCATGGTATCCAATCCCTTGGGAAGAGTCAAAAGCCTTTCTAGAAATCCAGATTGCTCCAAGGCATCCCTTACCCGCTTTTCCTCTTCATGATGAGAACTATCCATCATGACATTCTCTCGGACGGAACTGGCATAGATCTGGTAATCCTGAAATACAGAGCCAAAGATATCTCGATATTGGTCTGTGCCATAGTTTCTAATATCCGTTCCACCATATTCAATCGAGCCCTCCGTCACATCGTACAAACGCATTAGGAGTTTGATCAGGGTGGACTTTCCAGCACCATTTTCTCCCACAAATGCTACTTTCTGTCCTGCCTCGATCTTCATATTAATATTTTTCAGTGTATCCTTTTTTGCTCCATCATAACGGTAGGACATGTTCTTGATTTCCAGGGATGATTTTTCCTTTGGCAATTTCACTGTGCCCGGACTTCCCTCAATCTTGCTCTCATATTCCATGAATCTCCGGAAGCGTTCACAAAATAATCCGGCTCTCTGAATGCGCTCTACGCAGTAGTTAATGGCATCCAGTCTATTTCTCACGATTCCTTGGGCATTATTCAAGGCAGCCACGTCCCCCAGACCTATCTTACATACGACCAGCGCCATATAGCCTAAATATAGTGGCACGCAGAATAAAGAAAGCAAGGTAAACACGGCAATCCAATTTACCAGAGACCACAATGCAATGGGGACACCATACTTTTTTCCAAGGGCAATAGTATCATCCACAGCCTTGTGAAATTGCTTTTCTAATGGTACCTCGATGTGGGACAATTTAATTTCCTTTGCGTATTCGGGCTGGTAGAATACTCTTTTGGAATAATTTGCCCGGCGCATGATGGTCTTTTTCTCCACATCATATGCATATTCCAATTTCATGATGCGAAAACGGGAGAAAATGTTAATCAAAAATCCTGCTACCGGAAAAATGGCAATGACTGGGTCAATGGATGTAATCAGACCGGACAGTACCAGCACTGTCACGGTATTTCTACCCATTCTACCCAAGTCGTAAATGGCAGTCATTACCATTTCCTCTAGTTGGGATGCGGCCACCACAAAATCATCATAATAGGTGTCGCAGTCATAGCAGATTAAGTCCATTTTCACTACTTTATGAATCATCTCTTCTTGCATCATGCCAGAGAGGCGAACCATTCTGGCATAGCAGAAACTCTCCATGCATCGGTCTATTGCCATGAGAAATGCCATGCCTACCGTGGCACCCAGTACCAATATTGCCGTCTGCTTGAAAGAATACCTGTCATCCGACAGGAAATTGATAAATACCCGCATAAAGATTGTCTCCATGCTGGCATATCCCACGCCAGAAATAGTAAAGATGCCGAAAATCATCCAGACCATTCCGGCATCTTTTCGGAATGCATATTTTAAAAGATAGAAATAATTGCTCAATATTCGTCCAATCGGTATGTGTTCCTTATTATTTTCCTTAGTTTGCATAGAGGGCACCTCCCATCTCGTCTTGATAATTCTGTGCCTGCAGACGGAACATAGAAGCATATCTTCCGTCCTTTGCCAAGAGTTCCTCGTGGGTTCCTTCCTCCACGATTTTTCCATGCTCTAGGAATAAAATTCTATCTGCCATCCGTGCTGAGGACATTCTATGGGAGATGAAGAATACTGTCTTTCCCTCCGAAGCATCCATCATATTGCAGTACATATTGTATTCTGCAATAGGGTCAAGTGCGCTGGACGGCTCATCCAGAATCACCACATCCGGATTTTTGGCAAACACTCTGGCAATAGCAACTTTCTGAGCCTGGCCGCCTGAGCACACAAAGCCATTTTCATCAAATTCCTTGGTGAGATAGGTGTCGATGCCCTCTGGCAATTTTTCCAGCACATCCCCAAATTGGGCTTTTTCCAAAGAATCAATAACCAGCTGCCGCTCTTCTTCTGTCTCTGGGAATTTCATCAGCACGTTTTCCCCCAAGGGCAGGGAAAATATCTGGAAATCTTGGAATACTGTTCCAAAGCAGTCTCTGTAGGCAGAGGGGTCGTATTTGGAAATATCCTGTCCTCCCACTACAATTCTGCCATCAGATAAAGGATATAGCCCCATCAGCAGTTTCATCAATGTGGTTTTTCCTGCGCCATTTTCCCCTACCAGAGCAATGTGCTCCCCATTTTTGATATGGATATTCAGATTGTTGATAATCATTTGTTCACTGCCTTCATAGTGGTAAGACACATTTTCAAAAGTAATGTCCCCCATATTTCCCTGTGGCAAGATGGCTTGCTGTGTCAAATCTTCCACCGGGCATTCCATAAATTCCTTAATATTATTCATGTACATGCACATTTTTCCTGCTTGGGAAAAGTATTCGATTGCTTCGCTGATGGATTCCACAATGCCTCCAATGGCGGCAATCATTGCCACATAGGAAGCCACTGCCGTACTGCCGCTTACCTTTAATCGGTAGGTGATGTACAGATAGGAACCCAGCGTTACCAGTCCGGCAAAAAGAATCGTTTCGATGATGCGGTAAAAGGCTATTTTGTTCTGATGGGGGCGAAGTTTTCGGAATCTCTCCAGATAGCCATCCTTCTGGATGCGGAAAAGAACTCCTGAAATAGGGAATAGCCTGAGTTCGGATGCATATTTCTTTTCATAAAAGATGCGCTTGGCATATTCCATCTTTCTCTTTCCCAAAGTCTCGTCCCGGCGGCCTGCGAATTGCTCGCTGCTCTCCTTGATTCCGAAATACAGGCTTCCCATGACTGGCACAATCACAAAGGCGAGGAGCATCACATCCACTGATGCCAGAATTGCCATGGCAACCATGCTCCCCAGAATGCTGCCCACTCCAAAGGTCGTGAAAAGCATGCCCCAGATTCCCTGTCCCAAAGACTCGTCCAGCGCTCTGGAAAAATTATCATAAAATTGAGGATTCTCATACTGATTGATGGGAATCTTCTTCGCATGCCGAATGATTTTGCCAAAAATATGCCGATAAATCTTCATCTCAGAGATTTTCATGCAGTAACTATGAAAAGCAGAGGTGAGGTGGATTATGATATGGACAATGGCGAATATGCTCACCAGCGCGAATAATTTCTTAAAATCCACTCGATTCTCAATACATTCATAAATATATTTGATCAGATAAATGCCATAAAGAGAATCAAAAATTGCCTCTGTGATATTTTTATAGAAAGAAAAATAAACGAATTTTCTGTCTCCCGCATGAAATATCTTTAAAGCATTGATAATGCTCGCCACCACATGATCCTGCTTTTTGCTGTCTTGCTTCTTTTTCAAACTTTTCACACCCTTTCTCCTATAAACAATAAATACTCGAATATATCTATTGTCTGCATGATATTACTTCTGCGGTTACATATCGCAAATTTATACTTTGCAAAATCTTGCGATATTTAACTTCCGAAGTAATACTGTTCTCAAAAATAGAGAATAGCATCGTCAGTAAACATAGTCGAGTATATCATATTGATAGAGCAATGTCTTAGCATTTTTCATATAGTTTTATCAAATGAATACCACGGTAACCTCTCCAAAAGTGATGGAGCCGTAGATTCTCAGCGTGGGGCAGCCCTGCGTGTTTTGATTGCCTTCAAATGACAGATTTGCAAATGAACATTTTACATGATTTTCCACATTCCATGTTTTAGGAATGTAGAGCGTTGTCTCTCCAAAGGAATTGCTTATATTAACATCGGCTACGCCATTTTTAATCACTGCATTGTCAAAAAATATTTTCATTTCCCCGAAAGAATTTTCCAACTGCACATTAACCAAGGAGTCTGTATTGATGTATCTCACACATTCCCCAAAACTGGATTTGTAGTGGAGGACTTCACCGTCCTGTTCTTCAAACACCTTCTCTCCTTTGTCAGCAAACTCGAAATTGTTCATATGCCCATTATAAAATCTTTTTTTTTGTGGAAAGATAATGGTAAGCCCGATGCTTGCCAAAAGGGCGGCGGACAGTAGCGTCCATGGTGTGACGACAGCGATTCCCAAGGGATGTCTGTATTGGATGGCAATGAAAGAAATGCCAAATAAGATCAGGAAAAAGTTTTTCTGATAAAAGCCTTGCAGTACCATCCAGATGAAGAATATGGTAAAGAATATTCCTACTACAGTAACGCTCCGCACTTGGGACCAGTAGCCCAGTCTGTCTGCCAGAAGATATGCTGCACCGGCGATAAAGAGCATTCCCCAGAATAATTTGTTAAAAGAAAATTTGTTCTGATTCATATATATACCTCCTTTATATCAACGCTGAATGCGTCGTTCTTCCAATTTATTTTTCAAGGGTTTGAAATAATTTCTGGAAACATAAATCTGTTTGTGGGTATTCTGAAATTCTACTACGCTGGATGCAGTAAGATTCCGTTGGATAGCATACACCTTGTTCGTATTCAATATTGCAGATTTTGATATGCGCATGAAATACCCGGGCAGAAATTCTTCCAGTTCGTATAGTTTGTACTTGGTCTGGAACATATCATTTATCGTGTGGGCTTCAATGCATTTCATACCAGTTTCAAAAAATAAGATTTCATCCAAATCCAAGTAATATTCCGTTTCCTTCTGATACAAAGTGATTTTTTGGGAATGGCTGTCTATTTCCGATAATGCTTGCTGCATCCTCGAAATCTTATCTGAAAGCCTTGGGCAGCGTATGACGATTTCTTCTTCTGCAAGTTCTGGATTCAATTCAATTTGTATCTTCATGCGCTCCCCCCATCCTGTTATATTTCTTCCCTAGCGTAATGACCTGTTGACGCAGTCCGATGGTGCAAATAGGCAGTTTTGCAAATTATGAACGGGTCAGTACACTAATACAGCGAATATTAACTGAGAATGATAACAGTTTTTTGTATGCTTTAGTATAGGGAATTTTATTATGATTGTAAATAGGAAATGAATGACAGGTAAATATATATGGGTAAGAGGAAGAAGTTAGAGACCGAAATGCAAGTGAGGAATGCCAGATAGTGGAAAAGATGCCGGGAATGTGATATACTGGATATGTTTTTGATGAACGTGGGTGTACACGATGGCAGAGAGGAGTATGGTTATGAAGAATAACGAACTGGACCATATTGACCGAGAAATATTAAATATGCTTCAGGAGAATGCCAGAATATCGTTGAAGGAGATTGCAGAAAAGGTTTTTTTATCTTCTCCGGCGGTGTCCGCTCGCATAGAGAACCTGACGGAATGCGGGTATATTGAGGGATTTCATGCTCGCATTAGTGTGGAGAAGATGGGGTATCATGTAAAGGCTTTTATTAATTTGGAGGTATCTCCAGTGGATAAGCAGGAATTTTATCCCTATATTAAGAATTGTAAGAATGTGGTGGAGTGCAATTGCGTTACCGGGGATTATTCCATGCTTATGGAGGTGCTGTTTCCCAATACGGATGAGTTGGACCAGTTTATTGGAGAGTTGCAGCGATTTGGCAGGACAAAGACATTGATAACATTTTCTACGCCAGTAGAATACAGAGGCTTGCAAATATGAGGATTGATGGCCATGAATAATTACGAACTAAATATGTAGCATATAAATTATAAATATACAGGGAGGTAGACTATGGCAAAGTTTATTTATGGTGTAGATATTGGAGGAACATCGGTCAAGATGGGTCTTTTTGATGAGGATGGCCAGGTTCTGGATAAGTGGGAGATTCCTACGAGGAAGGAAAATTCCGGGGAGGAGATTCTGCCGGATATCGCCAAGTCCATTCAGGAAAAAAATGCAGAGAAAGATATTTCATCAGAAGATGTGCTTGGAATTGGCATGGGCGTGCCAGGCCCCATTACGGAGGATGGCAGAGTGTTAAAATGCGTGAACTTGGGCTGGGGGATTTTTTCCGTGGCAGAAAAGGTGCGCAAGCTTACCGGAGTGGAGAAGGTAAAGGTAGGCAATGATGCTAATGTGGCGGCGCTGGGAGAGCAGTGGCGCGGCGGTGGCCGGGGATTTGACAGCATCGTGATGGTGACGCTGGGAACCGGAGTAGGCGGCGGCGTGGTTTTGAATGGAAAGATTCTGACAGGCGCCAATGGGGCGGCAGGAGAAATCGGACATCTGCCGGTGAAAGCAGGGGAAACTAGGATTTGCGGTTGTGGCAAGAAGGGATGCTTGGAGCAGTATTCTTCGGCTACAGGATTGATGAGAAAGGCGAGGGAGCTGGTGGAGGATACGGACAAGCCCTCCATGATGCGGGATTACGAACAACTCACGGGAAAGGAGATTTTTGCTGCCTATGAGGCAGGGGATGCCTTGGCTGGAGAAGTGGTAGAGGAATTTGCAGAATATCTTGGCCTTGGCCTTGCCCAGGTGGCGCAGGTTCTCGACCCCCAAGCCTTTGTGATTGGCGGCGGCGTCTCTAAGAATGGGCCTGTGGTGACGGAGGTAATCAAGGACAAGTATGTAAAAAATGTAATGTTTGCCCTGAAGGAAACGGAATTTCGCTTGGCAGAATTGGGAAATGATGCAGGCATGTATGGCGCTGTGAAAATGGTATTGGAGTAGTTTGCTACATGGGAAAATATCGGTAAGGTGCTGGCATGTCAATTAAGAAACCCGAGGAACTGTAGTTCTTCGGGTTTCTTGCAGTAGAACTTATCCACAGTCAGCAGGTTCATTCCATGATGAGATGAGTGATTGCAGATGTAATGCTGTCATTTTATTTGGTTGCTATTCATACCGCAGCGCATCGATCGGATGAAGCTTTGCCGCTTTATTTGCAGGATAGTATCCGAAGAAGACTCCGATAATCATGGAAAATCCCACGGCCACTAAGATGGCAGCAATCGGAACGGCGGCCGCATATCCTAGGAGGATGGCAGCAGCAGCGCCCAGCGTGAATCCAAGGATGATGCCGAAGATGCCTCCCACTAGGCACAGGATGACGGATTCGGTGATGAACTGGAGCTTAATAGAACTATTTTTTGCTCCAAGGGCTTTCCTCGTGCCGATTTCCCTAGTGCGTTCCGTGATGGATACCAGCATGATATTCATTACGCCGATGCCCCCCACCAGAAGTGAGATTCCTGCGATGAAGGCAATGGCAATGGATACGGTTCGGATCATGTCGCTCATGGATTCTGTCATGGACTCCATCGTGGTTGTTGTAATTTGGTAGTCCTCATTTCCCATATAATAGGGATAGAAAAATGTCTCAATTCTGTCGGCAAAAGCAGAGATATCGGATACATCCGTGGAAGTGACCACGGTAAATTGGGAGTAGCCCTCGTCAGCCCTTGCCTGTTCCTTTGCGGTGGTAAGGGGGATATAGGCGGATGTGGTTACATCCTCTTCGGTGGAAGAACTAAACCCGGTTTCTTCATATTCATAGATGCCGACAATGTAATAAGAGTAATACACGTCGTTGATATTTACATTGACTTTCTTGCTCAGGGCTTTATTTTTGTCGCCATCAAACATGTTTTCTACCACTTTATCTGACACCATCATCACGTTCTTGCTGCCAGACAGGTCAGCAGACTTGATATGCCTTCCTGCCAGCAATTTAAGTTTATTGGAAGCGAAATAATCTGCGTTGATGCCTTCCACAGCGATATTGGCATAGTCGCTGCCGTCTTTGATTGTGCCGCTTCCCAGAGATTCGCTGATGGCGACGGCATCAATCTGATCTTTCATCTGCGTCTTCAAAGCGGTAATCATATCCTCTGTAATCCGGTCGCTTTCTTCCATGGAGGCAGTTTTACTGGAGGAACCAAAGTTCATTCCATTGCGGGTGGAAGTGCTGTCCTCCGAACGCTCTTTCAGCCCCACAGTGACATTGTTTGCCCCCATTTCCTGAAAGGAAGTGCTCACCGCATTGGTGAGGGAGGAACTTATGGTCATAATGGCAATGACGGAGCCAATGCCAATGATAATGCCCAGCATCGTGAGCAATGCCCGCATTTTATTTGCAAGAAGCGAAGAAAATGCCAGTTTTATGTTCTCCCATATCAACATATTCTGCCCTCCTCTCTGATATCTGCAATCATTCCGTCGGAGAGAGTCACAACTCGCTGGGTCTCTTTTGCCAATTCTGGAGAGTGGGTGATAAAGACAATGGTCTTTCCCTCCTCGCGATGGAGCCGGTGGAAGATGTCCATAATATGTCTTCCAGTCTTGCTGTCCAAGGATCCGGTGGGCTCATCTGCCAGAATAATGGAAGGGTTATTAGCCATGGCTCTAGCAATAGCCACCCGCTGTTTCTGTCCGCCGGAAAGTTCATCAGATTTGTGGGTCATGCGCTCTTCCATCCCCACCATTTTTAAAAGTTCTCTCGCACGGGTGCTTCGTTCCTGTTTGGATATCCCTGCATAGAGCATGGGAAGTTCCACATTGGAGAGCGCAGTAGAACGGGCTACCAGATTATATGTCTGAAATACAAATCCTATTTTTTGATTTCGTATCTCAGAGAGTTTCTTATCTTTTGCCTGGCATACGTCGGTGCCATCCAGAATATATCCTCCCTCTGTGGGCTTATCCAAGGCGCCGATAATGTTCATCAGCGTGGATTTGCCAGATCCGGATTCTCCCACGATAGAGAGAAATTCCCCCTTTCTTACCTCAAGGTCGATACCGTGGAGAATTTCCAGTTCATTGGGCTTTCCCACAAAAAACCGCTTCACGATATGGGATAATTGAATCATTGCATCTCTGTCTTTTTTTGGCATATATATTCTCCAATTCTTTTACTAATTTCCTGGCGCTGCAGGCGGGTTTCCGCCACCGCCACTATTTCGGAATCCTTTATTTCCTCGATTCATATTTCCTCCGGGCATGCCCTGCCCGTTTCCAAAATCAAATCCATTCTTCTCAGATTCATTTTCCTGAGAGGGTTCTTCTGTCTGATCCGTAGGAATGATGACCAGCATGCCTTCCTTTAGGGAATTTCCGCTGATTTCCACATAATAATCGCTCTCCATTCCCTTGGTGACGGCCACTTCCTCGTATTTATCTGTATTGTTCTCGTTCTCTGCCACCCGAATGACAGAATTGCCACTATCATTTTCGTGTATGGCATCGTAGGGAACGGCAAATACATCCGCTGCCTCCTCTAGAATCAGGCTGCATTTAGCGGTCAGCCCCATCTTCAATTTGTCAGTGTTTTCCGTAATGTCAATCACCACTTCGTAGCCATCGGAAGAAGTTGATGCGCTTGCCATCACTGCGCCGCTGCTATTTCCGGATGAATTGTTGGAATCGGATGAAGTGGCGTCGGTGGAGGGCGCCACGAAGGAAATTTTTCCTTGGATTTCCTGCTGATCCGTAGCTTCTGTCAATATGACGGCACGCTGTCCCACAGATACATTGCTGATATCATATTCGTCTACAGTGGTGGTGACAGTAAAAGAGCTGGTGTCATCAATCTGAAACATGTTGCCCCCGGAATAGGTGTCGCCATCTGTTACGTTTACCGCAGTGATAATGCCGGAGATCGGGGCGGTAACCGCACAGTTTTTCAGGGTTTTCTGTGCCTGCTCCACTTGGCTTTCCGCTTCCCGTATGCTTTTTTTGGCAGAGGAATTGGCGTTGGCTACCGTATTCTCGGCATTCTGTATGCTGGACTTATTTTGTCTGGCAGAACTATCTCGGCTTGAGACGGCATTTTCATAACTGGTCTGGGCCTGGGTTTTTCCCTCTTGCGCTTTGGAAAGCTGTTCTTGCAGTTCTTTTTTCCTTGCTGCATTCTTTGCGTTCTTTATCTGTTTTTTCAGCGAAGCCACCTGCTTTTTGGCATCGGCCAGAGCATTCTTTGCTCTGGTCACGGCTTTGGATGATTTGGACTGTTCGGAACTATAGGTCTCCCTAGCGGTGGAAAGCTGTTGGGCAGCAGAGGAAATGCTTCTGCTGGCATCCGCCTTGGTTGTGGCGAGATTTTCTTTCGCATCTGCCAAAGCGCTTTTTAATTCGCTTTTGTCAAAGGACACAAGAGAATCCCCTTTCTTCACTTGGTCTCCCACTTTGACTTTAACTTTTTTGACAGTCAGGTTGCTTGCCTGGGCAGACACGGTTCTGGAGTCGGCACTCTTTACAGTGCCTGTGGCGCTAATAGATTTGATAAGATTCTGCTTTTTTAAAGTGATTACGTTACTTTTTTTTGCAGTAGCGTTTTCCCCGGCAGAAGGAGTAAGATTGCCCCATATAATGCCCAGTACCCCTGCGGCAATGACCACAGCTAGCAGCAGAATGGCCAATTTCTTATGGCGTTTGATTTTTACTATCACGTAGAAACCTCCTTTATAATTGGATTGTTATTTTTCCGTTACAATTTACAGTAACAATTTTCCCCTGGAATGAACTTATGAAAG
Source organism: uncultured Lachnospiraceae bacterium (assembly GCA_949346185.1). Classification (GTDB taxonomy): domain Bacteria; phylum Bacillota; class Clostridia; order Lachnospirales; family Lachnospiraceae; genus Butyribacter. The sequence goes on along the minus strand of CASGVX010000011.1, from coordinate 4,675 downwards.
TGGCGTGCCGCTTTCGGAGTCTCGCCAGTTAGCTTTGAGTTTAAAATAATTTCATATGGATTTTATTATTTCCAAGGGATGATTTTTTCATTTATCATCTATATTATAAAAAATAGAATGTGAACAAAGAGTGATGAAATATTGAAAAAAAATTGATGTGCAGAGATGGGATGACAGAGTGCATTTGCAATAAAAAAGGGGAATGCCAGCGCATTCCCCTGCAAGAATTACTTCGTAATTCTTGTTGGCATACCACCACATTGTGAGCAATTTCCTATACAATAAAAAAAGAGCCATGGCTTTTATACCATGGCTCTGCATCATATGCTTTTTGGCGAAAGCGATTATTTGAGAGTAACCTTTGCGCCCTCTGCCTCAAGCTTCTCCTTGATTTCGTTGGCTTCTTCCTTCGCAGCAGCCTCCTTGACAACCTTGGGAGCACCGTCAACAACTTCCTTAGCCTCCTTCAGGCCCAGGCCGGTTACTTCGCGAACGACCTTGATTACCTTAACCTTGTTCGGACCAACTTCTGTAAGTTCTACGTCGAACTCATCCTTTTCAGCACCGCCTTCAGCAGCGCCGCCTGCTGCAGCTACAACAACGCCTGCTGCTGCAGATACGCCGAATTCTTCCTCGCAAGCCTTTATTAAATCATTTAACTCTAACACTGTCATGCCTTTGATAGCATCAATAAATTCCTGAGTAGTCATTTTCATATACCTCCGTAATTTCTAAATAAAAACTGGTTCCGCACAAGTAACTTGTGCTTTCACATCAACTTATGCCGCACAATGAATATGTGCTTTCACATCAACTGCATTAAAATGTGCGTTCTTGAAACGACATTTCCTATGCCTCTGCTGCGCCATCGCCCTTTTCAGCAATCTGATTAAGCACGCGAGCAAGATTGGTAATAGGTGACTGCAAAGAGCCAAGCAGTTTGGAAATAAGCTCTTCCCTTGAAGGAATGCTTGCAAGAGACTTGATGCCGTCCACGTCATAGAAAGTTCCCTCTACGACAGCACCCTTGAACTCCAGTGCCTCTGCTTCCTTTGCGATGTTGGATAAGATTCTGATAGGAGCAGTCGCATCTTCTTTTGAAATAGCAATGGCAGATGGTCCGTCTAACAAATCGCTTATCTGTGCAAAGTCAGTACCATCAAAAGCACGTTTCATCAATGTGTTTTTGTAGACCTTGTACTCGCATCCTGCCTCTCTCAGTCCTTTGCGGAGCTTTGTATCCTGCTCAACAGTAAGTCCGCGGTAATCTACCAGCACTACAGTAGTAGCTCCTTCAATTTTAGACTTAATCTCGTCCACGATCGGCTGTTTTAATTCAACTTTTGCCATGGGTAAAATCTCCTTTCCTGGGCAATGCCCATTATTTACACTGCACGGAGTATTTTTACTTTATAGGAAAAAGTTGCGACTTACAGCGCGTGAACTTCCTATCAAGCAAAAACCTCTCTGCCAAAGACAGAGAGGTAGTAATATTCATAAATATAATGAAATCCTATCTTCCTCGGTAGGCGGCTGTCCTTACGCCGGTTCTCCGGCACCTACTGTCTACGGCAGTGTGGCTTGCTTCTGCAAAACCTTGGACAGCATACCATAAATATTGCATAATGTCAAGATTTATTTCTTCAGCAAACTGAAAATGAAAACTGAAAACAGGAGACTGGCGCATTGTACACTAGCACAAGGATAAAATTTATTGGGAGTTCAGCATGGGATTATGATATAATAGATGCTGCTGGCAGTTTTATGATAAACTGTCATGGGAATCATTTGTAATAATGCGAAGGAGGGCAAATGGAGTTAAATCACATAACAGACCAGAAGGCAATTTGGCGGAGCAATCTGACTACGCTCTGCTATATTGAAAAAGATGGCAAGTATCTCATGATGCATCGAGTAAAAAAGAAGAATGACATCAATCAGGATAAATGGGTGGGGGTAGGAGGACATTTTGAGCCAGATGAATCCCCGGAAGAATGCTTGCTGCGGGAGGTGAAGGAGGAGACAGGCCTGACTCTGACTTCTTGGAGGTTTTGCGGGCTTGTGACTTTTCAGTGTGACAAGTGGCAGACAGAATATATGTGCCTATATACGGCTGATGGATTTTCTGGGGACATTGGGGAGTGCGATGAGGGCAGTTTGGAGTGGATTCCCAAGGAAAAGGTATGTGAGCTGCCTATCTGGGAGGGGGACAAACTATTCTTTCGGCTGTTGGAGGAGGATCATCCCTTTTTTTCCTTGAGACTAAAGTATGAGAAGGATGTACTGGCAGAGGCGGTATTGGACGGCAAGCCGGTGGATGGCGGCTTGATATTCGCTGCAAGTGAAAGAGACGGGCCAGTGGCGGCTGTTCCGCCTGAAAGATGATAAAATAAAAATATGAGATAACCGAAAGGGAGAGTTTTGCAGACTCTCCCTTTCGATTTGCCCAGAGGGGATTGAAATAAAGTGTCGTTATGATACATTGGATTGAGTCGTCCTTAAAAATATCTGCGAAGGAACAGGTTGAGGTTTTGGAGCGAATATTTGAGAAGAATTATTGATAGCCAGTCATATAAAGCCATGGAAAGATAGCAATGTCAAACAGAGCGAACCAATCCGAGCAATGGGTTATGTCTAAATGCTCTACATGATAAAGTATTTGATAGAGGCTTGATATGAGGTGATAATAAACTGATCGACAGCGGAAAAACGTAAGTATATTCCCACTCTCCCCTGCATAAGATGAAGGGAGATAATATCCCGGAAAAATGTTGAGAGATATCAGGAGGGGTTGTTGAGATGGATGATAAGATAGAGAACGTGATCAAAGAATACCCGGTTCATGTGACTGGGAAGAGAAGAATACGCGGGGCAATCCTTCTGGAGACGAAAGAAGGTTTATTTACGCTGGTAAATTATCGGGAGAGCGGGGCGAAGCTAGAGTTTGAGGAGCAGGTGAAGGAGCGGCTGATTAGCCAAGGATTTCCTGATGTGGATCAGGGCATCCGGAACAGCCAGGGAGAGTGGCTGACTAAGGATCATTACGGCAATCCGTATCTGATGAAGCACTGGTATTTGGGACGGGAGTGCAACCTGCGGGAGACGGAAGAGGTGGTTGCCGCCGCCAGGCATCTGGCGAAGCTTCACAGAGCCATGGAATTGACTGGAGCGGAGGAGGCATCTGTACCAGAGGGGGCGGCAGATGCTTTATCCCGGCATACTAGGGAGATGAAGAGGGTTTACAATTATATTCGCAGCAAAAAGAAGAAAAATGATATGGAGATTCATTTGCTGAATCAGTTCAAGCATTTTTATGAACAGGCAGAGACGGCAGGGGAGATGCTGTCTGGGCTGGACAGCGGGAAAATGGAGCGGGACGCTGTGGCTCGGGGGAAAGTCTGTCATGGCAGCTACAATTATCACAATATCTTGCTGCTGGAGAAGCAGAGGATTGCTACGGTGAATTTTGAACGTTGCGAATATGGCTTGCAGCTTATGGATTTTTATGGCTTTTTACGCAAACTGATGGAGAAAAATAATTGGGAAAAACGCAGGGGAATGCGAACTATTGAGGCGTATCAGCAGACATTCGGCTGGGAGGCGGAGGAAGGAAAGCTTCTCTATGTCTTATTGCTTTTTCCTGAAAAATTCTGGAAGCAGATGAATTTTTATTACAATGGGAAAAAGGCGTGGATGTCGATGAAGAATTTAGATAAATTAAAGAAAATTGAGGCGCAGGAATTGGCTAGGAGAAAATTTTTAAGAGAAGTGAAAGGGGTTTTATTTTAACATAGATTGTGATATGATAAAAAGTGTTGCCATTTGCAGTCCCATCATTTTGTGACCATGCAGTATGTAATCTGGCATGCGGGAGCGGAGGGCTGTGATATCGTGGCAAAAGGTTATCAATAGATGGAGGGTACGGAGGATATGAAGAGAGGATGCCATTGCCTGGTATGCCTGATGGTTGCGGCTTCTCTGGTGCTGTCCCTGGGCGGGTGCAGTTTTCCTTTTCAGCAGGAGAAGGCAGAGAGCACGGCACAGCCCCAGGCGGCCAAGAAGTCGGTGACGGGCATTGTGGTGGAGAATAATACCAATCTCTCACAGATTCGAGTGAGGGAATTAGAAAGCGATGTCATATGTACGCTGGCATATGCGCCCACTTCCCAGATTACCAGTAAATATGAATCTGCGAGGGAGGGAAGTTCCATATCTGTGGGGGAAATCCTGCAGGTGACTTACAATACGGACAATGCGAAGATTATCTCGGCAGCAGTACCGAAGGATGTGTGGGAATATCAGGATGTGAAGAAGTTTTCCTTCAATAAGGACGAGAATATGCTTATGGTGGCGGGAAGGAAGTTCCAGTATACGGATCACACATATTATGGCTCTGCGCTGGGGGAGGTTCAGGCGATGGAACTGAATAATCAGGATGTACTGACAGTGCGGGGAATAGGGATTCGTGCGTATTCCGTAGTCCGTACCCAAGGGCATGGCTATATACGTTTCACCAATTACAATGATTTTATGGGAGGTATCGCCGAGGTAGGGAATCAGGGCCTGATGGCGCAGATTGGGGAAAATATGCTGATTACCGCGCCGGAGGGGATTCATCGGGTGACGCTTTTTAAGAATGGCCGGGCAGCCGCCAAGACGGTGGAGGTGGCCAGTG
>CASGVX010000010.1 GCA_949346185.1 uncultured Lachnospiraceae bacterium | reverse complement strand
ACAGTCAATTTCTAGAAAATAGCCAGAATCTTATGTGCAAGCACAACGATTCTGTCCTTTTTCTAGAAATGACCGTGAATAGTAGCCATCAATGCACCAACTTATATAAATTGGAATCTTGGGCAAAATTGCTCATCTCATAGAGAATCAGCAGATTGTCAAACTGCTCCTCCTGCAGCAGCTTCTGTACGGACTTCTTATAATACCGCAAGTCGATCATGACAATCTCGCCATAATCCTCCATCAGATAAGGAACGAAGCAATTAGCGAAGGAATCCTTCACCACCAGCATCTTCTTCTTGCTGTCCACATGGCTTTTGATTCGCACTTCCCCATAATTGCCCCCAAAGAAATAAGCATACTTATCCTTTTTGATCAGCTGCTCCACATCATAGATGCCCTGCCTCTTCTCTCCATCGCACACCACCTCCGCCTGAGGCGTGTTGGCCGCTGCGTACAGGTCATCATACTTCGCCATTGGATCCAGAATCTTTGAATACATGCTCCCCAAAAAGGAATCCGAGATGCGCTTCACATCAAAATACCCATAGGTGTGCTGCTCCATCTTATTCTCCACGCAATAAGTGCTATAAGCAGCATATGCCCCTAGGGCAGTCCAGTGATGGTCTGTGCGGAAATACACCTGGTTCTGCTTCGCATATTCTCTCAGTGATGAACGAACATCAATATATTTCGTCTGCTTCATGACAGTATTTGCCATCTTCACCATGGCATCCCCGTCATAATAGGGCGCCCCCTCCGGCAATTTTCCGGGAAGAATTTCTACCGGGGAAGGTGCAAGCAATAGGCATGCCCCCTCTCCCGCAACCTCCCCCAAATACTCCGCATACCGCAGATTCTTCAAATATTGCTTCTGATCAATCTCATTCCGGGTAGTCTTGGCAAAATAATACCCATCCTTCCCTAAGTACACGTGGGAGATATCCCGGAATCCCGCCATTTTCTTCACCTGAGTGGACACCTTTACCCAAGTATCCCTTCCAGCAAACTGATCACTAAAGGCATCAGAAAAATCATTCTGAAATGAACTATCCAGAAATCCTTTCAAAGAAAGGATAGGATACTCATCCAAATAACGATTTTCATTCTCCGAGTAAGTCTGCTCCGGAGAAAAAAGAGAGAGCAGTCCAAAGCCTCCCAGAAGGAACATTACCAGCAGCATATAGCAATATAAATATCCTTTTTTCATCGATTCCTCCATATTAAAACCGCCATCCCCAGCAAATCGTCCCTTCGCTAGAAATATTCCCTCATGCGATGCGCAGCATCTTAAAAGCGGAAATATAGGAAGGGATTATAGGAACCGCTTACCAGCATGCTCAAACTTACCAGCAACACCACCAGCGTATACAGGCTATAGCAGAAAAATAGCAGTTGGTTGCCTTTCCTCACGACATACTCCGGCTCCGAGCGCAATAGGTGCCGGCGGATTTTTTGATATATTCTCTGATAGCCCCTAGTGGATGCAAACGCCAGTATGAGCAGGAAGAACCAATAATTTCTCCATTGGTACGCCGCTGTCTGGTCCCACAAGCTGCTGCCCATGCCGAACATGGCTTTGAGATAAGCGCCCAGCTCTCCAAAATCCTCCACGGCGAAAATCACCCAGCCCAGCACGATAAAGAATTTCCCATACAGATGCTGGAAGAATCCTTTCCAATGCTCCATTTTCCTGAGCAGAAATATCTTCTCCACAATCAAAAGAACTGCAAAATACAGCCCCCACAGGGCAAAATTCCAACTGGCGCCATGCCAAATCCCCGTCAAAATCCATACCACGAGCAGATTTGCCATCTGTCTGGAAAGTCCCTTTCTGTTGCCCCCCAGAGGGATATATACATATTCCCGAAACCACTGACCCAGAGTAATATGCCATTTCCGCCAAAAATCAGTAATATTCTTTGCCTCGTAAGGATAATCAAAATTCTGCGGATAGCGAAACCCAAACATCTGCCCTAGGCCAATCGCCATATCCGAATATCCAGAGAAGTCAAAATAGATTTCAAAAGTATAGGCAATGGCTCCCAACCATGCCCCTCCCATGCTGATGCCATGCAAATCTGCCACCGAAATATCCTGCCAGAGCAATCCCATCTGGTTGGCAAAAATCACCTTTTTTCCCAGCCCAATCAGAAACCGCTGCATTCCCGACACCCACGCCTGAGGAAGCACTTGCCGTTCCTTAATTTGCCCCTCAATATGTTTATACCGCACGATAGGTCCGGCGATCAGCTGGGGAAACATGCTCACATACATGGCAAAGGCAATAAAATTCTTTTGCGCCTTCACCTGCCCCCGATATACGTCTATAGTATAGGACATGGTTTGAAAGGTATAAAAGGAAATGCCAATGGGAAGAGCCAGACCCAGAAGTTCCATATGAGAGCTGGTCAGTTCATTCCAAGAGCGCAGAAGAAAATCCGTATATTTAAACACGAATAGCAGCCCCAGGTTTCCTATCATCGACAAGCCCAGAATCCATCTTTTCCCCGCCAAATTCCCTTTCCCATGAAAATATTCAATCAGTCTGCCATTTGCATAGTCAAAAACCGTAGAAAATGCCATGACGACAATGTACTTCGGCTCACCCCAGGCATAGAACAGAAGACTAGCCAGCAGCAACAGCAGATTCCTGAATCTTCTAGGGCACAGGGCATACAAGACCAGCACCCCCGGAAGAAACAAACACAAAAAAACTAAACTACTAAAAACCATTTTGCACCTTTCAATTCACGGTAACTATCCACAGCAACAATTTATGAAATAATCTGCGCCAGCTTGCCCACCAAGTAAGAACTTCTCGTCATGGAAATGTTATTTAGCAAGATAACCTCTTTCGCCCGCTTGCTCTTCACGAAAGAGTCCAGCTTGCCCTCCCAGTAACGATAATCAATCACGTAAATCGTCTCATAGTGATCCACCAAGTAAGGCACGAAGGCATTCCCATAAGACTCCTTCACGAGGATGCAGGAAGTACCGTCATGCTTGTCTTTATTCTTTACCACCGTGTAAGGATTGTCTCCCGCAATATAGACAAGATACTTCATGGCCTCCCCATAGTTTTTAGCATCCGCAATCACTGGAGCATTCCCCTTCTTTCCCTCCGTATTGGTATATTCCAAGGACACCTGCCTGCTCAAGGGATAGTATACCTGCAAGGTATCCTTCTTCGCTTTCATATTCCTATTCTGCTTGGAATCCCGATAAAAAGATCCCAGAAATCCCGGAAAACTCTTTTTCTTATAGGATTTCAAAGGATTGGGCGTCATGCCCTTCTCCCGGCAGAACGCCTCGTAGGCGTAATATGCTCCCAGCTGGGTCCAATGGTGGTCTGTACGGAAAAAAATATATTCCTGCCGATGCTTCATCAAAGCGTCATACAGCGGAATAAAAATTTCTCTCCCGGAAAGCTTTTTCTCAATATTTTCCATGGCCACTTCCTGAGAACTGCTGTGCAGCTGCTTTTTCTTATTATCCGGATAGGTAATCCCCATGCTGGTAGGGGCAAGCATATTGTAAATCTCCACGCCGCTGTCTAGCGTTTTCGTCAGTTTGTTAATCGTCTTCGCATACCTGTCCGCCGCGCTGCTTACATAATTATATATTTCATAGCCCGCATCCCCCACCACAACCGTTCCTGTATCGTAAGTGTACACCTTTTCATCAGAAGTAATGGGCGGATAGGACGGTTTCGGCGTGGATGTGGTAACAGAAGGGGTTTCCCCGGCCAGGGCAGATGTTTGCCCATCTTCGACAGCATCCACATGGGGAAAGGCAGACTTTCCAGCATTCACAGCCTTTGCCCCCTTCTCCTTGCCGCCTTCCAGCACTGTCCAGCCCCCATCTCCCTGAGAATCCTCCAAAACATCCTGCGCCTTTGCAGAATATTCCCCGGCGGACTGTCCAAAATAGATGATTTTATCCCCCAATGTCCCTCTCCGTCCACGGACATCCAAGCGAAACAGCACAATGCCCGCCCCGCAGATGCAGCACAGCAGCAAAGCCAGCAAGTATCCCTTATTCTTTCTCATGAATTTTCCCCGAAATCTTTCATTGCTTACTTATTTTTAAAAAAAGCGTTTATGGTCTTTTGAGCAGTGTCGCTGTCGTTAGTAATGCATACCACCACATAGCACCCGCACCGCACCTTGACGGCACTGTCAATTTTCTTTGCCTCTTTTGGAATATAATCCTCGAACTGCCTCTGCATCTCCAAAATATGCTTCTCCACGTTTCTCTGGTTCTGCTTCGCATCCGATTCGCTGAGCGCCGTCATCACCACCAGCTCGTCGGAATAGGTGCCATTACCCATATAAATCCGCAGGTCAGTCCCCTCTGCCACATCAATCATCCCCGATGCCACGGATTCCTCCAAGGGATTTAATTCCGCTTCGAACGTCACCCGATCCAGTATCCTTGTTATCATCTTATCCACGTCAATCGCCTTCCCCTCATTGGCAGAATTGTCCTCCACCTGCTCCCCAGGCTGCGCCATCATTTTCTGCTGCTCTTCCCCTTCATTAATGGCGCGTACCAGCTGGCAAATCCCCCAGCCTGACGCAATCGCCACGAAAAGCGCCATGGCAGCACACGCATAAAATCGGAGAGCCCCATGCTTCCATCTGGCATTCTTCCTATCTTCCTGCGCCCCTGCCTCTTGATCCTTCTCCTCAGCCGGCGACTCCTCCTCAAAGAGTTTTTTCTCCTGAATCTTTTTATTTTCCATGCTATAGCTCATCTTCCCCCATCACCTTTCTATGCCAGAAAAAACTGCGTAGTGGCATACGGCTTTCCCTCCCCATCCCTCAACAAAATAATCATTTCCTTTTCACTTACATGATATACCACGGGAATCATCTCGTCCCCCAATACCGCCTGTTTCTTGTACTCCACCCGCAGTTCTCCCACCACCGCATCCTTTTCCAAAAATTCCATGGCAATCTGCACATATTGGCGGTTATTCACATGATGGTTGGTGTCCAGATGATACTCTCGGACTATGATGCCCTCTTTCACCTCACCACCTTCAGGCACGGAAATTTTTCTCGAAGCATAAGCCATCTCCAGAGGCTCATGCTTGCCATACACATCCCCGATTTCCGGCGTAATCACTATAGGCCTGCCCCGCTTCAAATCAATCAAAACCCAGAGGGAATTTGCAATGGCAACCTGCTCCCCCTGAGAATCAGTCACCAGAAAATTACGATATCCTATCATCTTCCTGCAGCCATAGGATTGCGTTCCCACAGTAATCCTCTCCCCCATACTAGGAAATCTATTGAAAATGATCTGCCAGGAATTCAGTACCCACATCAGCGCCTTCTCCCTGTGAAACGCCAGTCCCACGCCCAAATCCTCCGATTGGAAGTTGGTACAATCCTGCATATAATCCATCAATGCGCTAATAGTAATCTTGCCATCTTCCCCTACTTCGCTATAGCGAACCCTGCTATCAAATGTATACATCTCAACCTCATTTCCCATTGCTGCCCATATCTTCATTCCACTCTGCCCGGCGTCTACTCCAAACAAAAGGACTAAACTTTATGTTAATTTATGATGTCTCCTCATCTATACCTGAGTGGCGCCATCCACAGAAAGGACAGCCCCTGTCACATAACTGGCCAAATCGCTGGCAAGGAACAGTGCCGCATTGGCAACTTCCTCCGGCTCCCCCACTCTGCCCAGAGGAATCGTGGATGAAATCCTCTGCACCATCTCCTCCGGAAGAGCGGCCACCATATCTGTTCTGGTGACGCCAGGCGCCACAGCGTTTACTCTGATTTGATCTCTCCCCAACTCTCTAGCCAAGGACTTCGTCAGCCCATTCACGGCAAACTTGGATGCAGGATAGCCGCATCCTGCCGGCTGCCCGTAAATGCTCACCATGGAGCTGATATTGACAATAGAGCCGCCTCCCTGCTCCTTCATAATCGCTGCCGCCGCCTTAGAACAGTTAAACACCGCATTCACATTCAGCGACATGATCTTTTCAAAGTCCTCCGGCTTGTAGTCATAAAGCGACTCCCTAGCCGAAATCCCCGCATTGTTCACAAGAATATCCACCCGGCCAAAGGCTTCCCTGACAGACTGAATCGCCTTCTCAGCCGCCCCGAAGTCTCCTAATGCCGGATGCAGACCCATCACTTCCCCGCCCGGTACATCTGCCCGAATCTTTTCCAAGGCCTGATCCACCGTCTCCTGACGGGAACCAAAAAGAGCCACCTTCGCCCCCGCTTCCAGGAACTTCTTCACAATTGCATAGCCAATCCCCCTAGTTCCTCCCGTTACGATAGCCACCTTTCCTTCCAGCATATCTGATACATTCATGTACATAACCTCCCATTCTTAATCAATATCTCCACCATCACTAAGAAGCCGCCGCCACTTACATACTGCCACATCTTTCTTATGATTCGCCGCTTCTATTGCTACATCTACATTTTAAGAGATATCCGTCATATTTACAATCCTTTCCAATCAACTTAATTCATATTCATTCGCCAACTGCCCACACCGCCGCCAGCGCAGCTTTATTCAAAAAGCCCAAGCAATCACCGTTAATCGGCAGGATATTTCCCCCGAAAGCTTTTTTCCACCTGCTTTCTGGGAAGCATCACCTGGCGGCCGCACCCCTTGCATTTTAGTCGAAAATCCATGCCCACCCGGGTAATTTCCCATTGGTTCGTTCCGCAGGGATGAGCCTTCTTCATCTTAATCACATCTCCAACTTGAAAATCCATGGCATCTCCTATCCTGACAACATCATACAGACAACATATCAAAAGAGAGCCGACTTGTTCCATCCGGCTCTCCAGCTATTTTCCTATGTACTTATTTCTCCAACGGCGTACCATCTTTCGCTGTGATCTTACCTGTTGCAATCAAAATGATATCAATAATAGCCCAGATACCACAGCCACCGCACGTGATAAGTTTCAATATGCCAAGCCCGACATATCCAAGATAAAACCTGTCTACGCCAAGACCACCCAAGAAAATAGATAAAAGTAATGCTGTCAACCAGTTCTTCTGCATTTTTTTCTCCTTTCAAGTAACATACACTTTTTCCATAAATAAAATATCACAGTACAGAAAAGATGTCAATGAAAATTCTTGTTGGAGTGCTGCCACATTTCCAGCAGTTGTTACTATTCACGGCTTCGCCGCTCATAGTAACAAGCAGCGCTTTCAGCGCTGAAATGCACACATTTTGCTTAAAACATGCAAAATGGCGCCGAAGAACTCGTACTTTTGGCATGAAACATGCCAAAAATTCTCGAATATAGTCGGCTGTGAATAGTAACCAGTAGTTTCCTATACAGCAAAAAAAGTAAGGTAACCTCCCAGAGGCTTCCTTACTTTTAAGCTACTGCGGAAGATGGGACTTGAACCCACACGTCGTTGCCAACACTAGATCCTTAGTCTAGCCTGTCTGCCAATTCCAGCACTTCCGCAAACTATCCGCTACTTTCATTGCGAACGATATGTATTATAGCATTCCACATTCCTGTTGTCAATACATTTCAAAAAAATTACTACATATCCGCATACTGCCCGCCCAGCGCCATCAATTCCTGATGGGTTCCCTGCTCGATGATCTCCTCATTCTCAAACATATAGATGCAGTCCGCATCCCTAGTAGTAGAGAGACGGTGGGAAATAAATATCACCGTGGCATCCCCCACCATCACCTCAGATTCTTCACCCGATCCGCTATATTCTTTTCAAATTCTTCATCTGAAAGCCGGGGATCCTTCGTCCCCCTCCAGATATCGCAGGGAACCTCCCCGCACTGGCCGCAGTCACGCAGTTTCTTCTTATTCACGGAACAGGCAAAGATTGGACAGGCTTTCCCCTCCGGCGCATGGAACACCTTTCCTTGGCACTCATTGCATCCCTGGCACATATCTCCGTAGAAACTACAATTCTTGCACTCCGTACCGCAGCAGCTGATGTCCAGAATCTCCCTCTGCTTCTTCTTGCTAAACCCGCCAAGCACCAAATCATAGGATTGGTCCAATAGATCCTTCAGAAGGTCATCGGGTACCTTGCCCTGGGGCTTTACCGAATTCCAATGCTCCTTATTCATATAATATCCGGGAATAATATCCTCGTACTGCGTCCTGAGAAACCTGCCCTCCTCCGGCTCCAGCTTCAGCGTAATGTAGTAGGGTCTGTTATCCTCCCACTCCCGGCACACTGCAGCAAACATCTTGCCTCCGACGTGGTATCTCTCCCAGTTCCAGTCTTTCTGCAAGTCCTTCGTAACCCCTCTTTTTCCCAGCAAATATTCGTCTAACCATTCATACTTCATAAGTCGTCATCCTTTCCTCAAAGTAATATTTTCTCTGCCTGCGACAAACGCATGCCACTGGCACACAGCGCCGTGGAGTGTGGCAGACGCAGTTTAATGATGCAAATGGACAAGTGATATGATACAGCACACTAGCAATAGATATCCCCCATCCTCTCAATAAGTTCCTTGATTTCCTGCCGGGCTTCCTCCGGCTCCACATAGCATCCCGGCCCATATTCCTCCACCAGCTTCCATTTGCACTCCGGGCTGAATAGTGCCTTGACCTCGATGCCCCCGGAAAACATCCGCACCTCGCTCAAATCCGGCAATGGGCATTCTCTCCCCTCAAAATGATTCTCGTCAAAACCCAATTCTTCCATGCGGTTTAGCTTAAAGAGACGAAAGTCTTCCCTCGTGCTGCACCAGCCCCACACATACCAGCTCGTCCATTTGAATATGAGATAGTATGGCTCAATCTGCCGTCTGCCATCTCCCTTAGAGGAATAATAAGTAAATTCCAATACCAGCTTATTCTCAATGGCATTTCTAATCATTTCAATTTTAAATGCCAGCGCATTCCCATACCAAGAGGAAAGATCAATCAGTACGGACTGACCGCCCTCCATAACATTCGAAGAGCCTGCAGATAATTTCTCCATCAGCTGCACGTACCGGTTCGTCCCATTTACGCTGTCCAAGCTCCGAAGCCCCGCCAGAATATCCTGCATCTCCTTGTTGGTAAGCAGGGCGCGGTTCATCTTGTATCCATCCATGATAGAGATGCCGCCTCCCTGTCCCTGAATGGTCACAACGGGAATCCCTGCCTTGCACAAATCCTCGATATCCCTATTGATGGTGCGCCTGTTCACCTCGAAGCGCTCTGCCAGTTCAGGAGCCGTGACTTTGTCCTTCTGCAATAAAATGGATAAAATCCCAATCAATCTGTCAATTTTCATCTTTCAATCTATTTCCTTTCCTGCACATCTTACCACGGCTAACATGACATCAGTGTGTCATGTTTCATGCAAAAAGCCTGAATATAAATTAAAGGGAATTTATATTCAGGCTTGCTTATTATAATTATTATACTATATCCTTACCAGTTCATATTCATCCGTGCCAAGGCCAATTTTCTTCGCATGTGCCAGACAGGACTTCCACTCCGTATCGGGATGGGTCATATGGAAATGGTCATGCCCCTCGTGATTCCCATGCTTCTCCAGATTCTCTCCCAGAACGCTCTCCTGCACCGGAGCCATCTCATTGCACAAATCCGCGCAGGCCCTGTCCAGCGCTACCGGGTCAAAGGAAGCCAGCATGCCCACATTGGGAATAATGGGGATATCGTTTTCCGCATGGCAGTCGCAGTTGGGAGACACATCGCAAATCAGGGACACATGGAAGCAGGGACGATCCTTGCACACGGCCAGGCTGTACTCTGCCATCTTATAATTCAATACGGCGATGGAATCGCCAAAATCTGCCTGAATCGTATCTTTCGGGCAGACTGCCAGGCAGCGTCCGCAGCCCACGCACTTCTCATGGTCAATGGCTGCCTTTCCATTCTCAATCACTGGCGCGCCGTGGGCGCAGATACGGATGCATGCCCCGCAGCCCACGCAGGCATCCCCCACGCTGGGCTTTCCATCGCAGTGCTGCTCCATCTTGCCCGCCCGGGAGCCACAGCCCATGCCGATATTTTTCAATGCGCCGCCAAATCCCGCCATCTCATGCCCTTTGAAATGGGTGAGAGAAATCAGCACATCCGCATCCATGATGGCATGGCCAATCTTCGCCTCCTTCACGTACTCCCCATCAATGGGAACGATCGTCTCATCCGTCCCCTTCAGTCCGTCGCCGATAATCACATGGCAGCCCGTCTGGTATGGAGAAAATCCATTCAAATACGCCGTCTCCAGATGATCCAATGCATTTTTCCTGCTGCCCACATACAGCGTATTGCAATCCGTCAGGAAGGGCTTGCCTCCCAACTCCTTCACGTAATCCGCCACCACCTTGGCATAATTGGGGCGCAGGAATGCCAGATTCCCATACTCCCCGAAATGTATCTTAATCGCAGCATACTTATCCGCAAAATCAATCTCCTCGAACCCCGCAGTCTTCATGAGCCGATGCAGTTTTTGCAGAAGGTTTTCCTCTCCCGTCGCCTTAAAAGAAGTAAGGTATACCTTTGACTGTTCCATAAACGATTCCTCCTCTATCTATAATATCATCATTATATCTTTCCTGCCCCCTCTTTGTCCATTACTTTTTGTGGCAAAATGCACAGATAAAGGGTGATTTTTCACATTTTATGCAAGAAAATGTACAACATCTGTGAAAGAATTCTTGCAAAATGCTCCAAAAGGAAGTATGATTAAAAATATAAAAACATTTGCTTGCATTTTTCTATTTTATCCCACGGAAAAAGTTAGGAAGCAATGGTATAAAATAGGAACTTAGGGACTGTTAAAAAATAACTTTGCATTTTGCGTAAGCTGGAATTTTCATCTGCAAGGCGGAGGAGGAAGTCGTAGCGGGCTACGGCGACTGACAACAACGCAGCAGATGGAGATTCCAGCAAGCAAAATGTGAAGATTTATTTCTTAACAGTTCCTTACATAAAGCAAATAGAAAGAGCCATATATGAAAAACAGAACAATAGCATTATTATTTGTTATGCTCCTGGGCATACTGCTCGCCACTGGCTGCGGCAGAAAAGAGAAAGAAAAAATTTCCCTGACGCTCTGGACGCCTCTTCAAGAAGAGGCGCTTACAAAAGATGCCATTAAAAAGTTCGTACGCATACATGAGGATGAGGCTGAGCTTGACATTAAAATAAAGACGGAGGAGATTGAGAACACCAAGAAAAAAATCATGGACTCTCCAAAAAAGTCCGCTGATATCTTTCCCTTTGCCAGTGACCAGTACACAGATTTAAAATCAGCAGGCGTGCTGGCTTCCGTGAACTACGAGACAGAAAAGGCAATTAAGGAAAGCGGGGGGAACTCTGCATCCATCGTGGACGCTGTATCTGAGTACAGCAAGTTGTTCGCCTATCCGTCCACCAACAGCAACGGCTATTTTCTTTACTATAATAAGAAATATTTTAAGCCGGAGGACGTGGCCAGCCTCGATAGGATTTTAGAGATTGCCGCCAAGGAAAAAAAATATTTTGCAATGGACTGGGAAAGCGGATGGTATCTCTATTCCTTCTTTTCCGCTGCGGGAAAAACCATTCAAATCAACAAGGAGGGTACGGCTAACACATGCAATTTCAATAGCATGGAGGGAAATTATACCGGGCTGGACGTGGCCAATGCCATGCTGGCTATCGCAAAACACCCCGGCTTCCAGCATGTTGCCAGCGATAAGCTGCTTGCCACCTTGGAGAAAGGAGAGATCATCGCAGTGGTAAACGGCACTTGGAATGCCAAGCAATTTGCGGATTTGTGGGGCAAGGACTGCGGTGCCGCCAAGCTGCCCTCCTATACCATTAATAACAACCAGCTGCAAATGGGCAGCTTCGCCGGATATAAATATATCGGCGTGAACAGCAATACCAAGCAAAAGAAATGGGCATCCATGGCAGCGCGCTGGCTCACCACGTATAAATACCAGATGATCCGCTACCAGACTACCGGGGAATGTCCTGCCAACTTAGAGGCCGCCAATTCATACAAAGTGCAGATTTCTGCCCCCATCGCCGCATTGAACCAGCAGAACCAGCATGCTACCGTGCAGAATGTGCTGGACAATTACTGGGAGCCCATGGAGGCGTTTGGAAAAGCGATAATCTCAGGCGATGTCCAAAAAGAAGACCTCCAGGCTCTGCTTGACAGAACGGTGCAGGAGATTACTATTGATAGTACTCCCTAATCCAATCCACGATTTCCGGAATATATTTTTCACGCCCTTCCAGAAAATCCATGATGCACCGATAGGTGGCATATCCCCCCTCCGAGGCCTGATCCGCCATATTCGTCCCTTTCTGCTGCCCCATATACCGCACGAAGAACTGCCAGAACAGTGGGTAATACGTGTTATTAAAGAAATCGCATCTCTTCTGCGCTGTCTCCTTCTTAAAATTCGTCTTTGACAGGGACAGCAGTTCCCTGATATAATCCTCGCGAAAATCCTTATTCGTCATGAGGTAGGCAAACATCAAAGCCATGGGATTCTCCGTACCCATGTCCAATAGCCCATCAGCCTTATACCCGTCCTCCTGAATGGTATTGGCAGTGATATCGCTTTTGCCGCTCACGCCGCCAAAATCCAAGTCATAGAAGCACAACCTCCACCGGCCATCCGCATAGGGGTTTGACGAATCCTTTCTCTTCACCTTCCATGCCGTCCAGTTCTTCCCGGGCCAATCCCATTTGTTATTAATCCACACATTTACCGCAAAATAATCTCTGACAGATTCCACATCCACCAGTTTGGCAAAAGCGTCATAATCCTTCTTCGACTTCAAATTCTTATGCTTCTTATAAAAATTCAGCAAGTCCCTAAAATAATAATCCACGCTCTCCCCCTCCGGCAACGTCCCCTCGTCCAGCTTATAGCCAATCTCGTAAGTCTCCCCATCGCCCTTGTAAGACACCACGTCATCCTTATTCACGCCGTGGGTCTCCTCCAAATAATCGGCGCTGTAGTCCTCTTGCAGGATGTACAGCCCCCAGTATTCTCCATTCAGATAGACCACGCATGGCCTGGATGCCTGGGTCTCCACCTTCTTATCCCGAATCAGAGATTGCCAGAATGCATCATTGTATTTAGAAGTAAAGGCACAGTTCCCCCCATTCCTCAGCGTAATCTTCTTGAATTTCTCTATGGCATTTCCCTGATCATCCCTAGCATCTTCCCCGAAGAACGGATAGTTGAAATTATTCTCCCCATAACTCCTCCTTGCGCACAGGCGCAATCCCTTCTGCAAATCCGAGCGGGAATAATTGCCCTGAATGCGCATCCCGCAATCCTGCTGCAACCTGCATACCATATCCTTGCCATTGCTCTCAAAGTAATCCATATGCACCGGCCGCTCCCAGTCCCTGCCCCGCTGCTTGTAATTGGCATCCAAAGACCGACCCACCTCCTTGGCATTGCCTAGAGTTTCCTTTCCCTCCAGTTCCTTCTCCAGCGCCTTCTGGAAAATCTCTCCCTTCACATAAATTCCCTTTTTTGCATCAAACAAATCATCATATTCCATAGACAGAGAGATTACGGCCAAATCCTTGCCGGATGCCTCGCAGCTCTCCCCAATTCCATCAATGTGATCCGGCAGATTGCCCACGAAATAACTGTGGGTCTGAACTTCCGAGGTCTCCTTCCCCGAAACAGCCACTGCCTTTACCACCGTAATCTTATCCACATCCCCTTTCTGGGGCACATTTACCGTGCTCTTATATTCCTTCTTCTTGCTGTCCCAAGTTACGTTCACCGCATCAAACAATATGGGTTCCACTGCCGATACCACATTCTCATCTTGGATGCGCTCCGAGATATAGATGGCCTCCTGATATTTCTTCCTAGTCTTGCTGGTGACCGGGTTGCTGCCATCCAAGGTATAGTAGATGTCCCCCTTCCCCACAGAGAGTTCCAGATAGAAGCCTCCCGCATAATTTCCACTCTCTGCAGAAAATGTAATTCCTGATGAGACATCCTCTTCCTGAGCGGCCATATATTCCCGATTCTCCCCGTCGCCCCTTTTTGGCGTCTGCGCCCGTTCTCCCCTGAGCAGCAGCACTGCGCCAACGCATACCATCACTGCCATGGCCAATGCGGCTGCCACTGTCAAAATCCTTCTTTTTCTATCTCTGCTCCCCATCGCCAAATCCTCCTTCGTTCATATTTGCTTTTTCTGCACAAGTGTCA
The DNA here is from genome assembly GCA_949346185.1 of uncultured Lachnospiraceae bacterium. Lineage (GTDB taxonomy): Bacteria > Bacillota > Clostridia > Lachnospirales > Lachnospiraceae > Butyribacter. The sequence goes on along the minus strand of CASGVX010000010.1, from coordinate 3,603 downwards.
TGCAATCTAGTGTACTGTACCAATGATATCTGGCAAAACTACTTGCCTATTTGCTCCATCGGACTGCGTTGTACTCACTCGACGTAGCCACCGCTGCGATTCGTTCATCCGCCTTGTCGATGTGCAAATATTTATTTCCTATAGGTATATTAACAAAATTTCTGCCTCAGGAAAAGAGGGGATGCCAAGATACTTTTCACAGCCACTGCGAATAGCAGCGATGCCTTGCAATTTGCTGCCATTTCTTTTAATATGTTACTATTCGCTGGAACTATTCCTTCCGAAGTAGTGTCACATGATTTTACGAAATAATGTATAGAAAAGAGGTAAGAGATGATTTATATTGGAAATCACCTGTCCGTCTCCAAAGGCTTCCTTGCCATGGGCAGACAGGCCACGAAGCTAGGCGGAGATACTTTCGCCTTTTTCACTAGGAACCCCAGAGGCGGAAAGGCAAAGCAAATCGACCAGGCAGACTTGGATGGGCTCCACCGCTATTTATCCCAGCATGATTTCGGGATGCTGGTCGCGCATGCCCCCTATACCATGAATCTTTGCGCTGCCAAAGAAGAAGTGCGCTCCTTCTCCCTAGACATTCTGTCTGACGATTTGGAACGGATGCAGCAGATTCATCACAGTTACTATAACTTCCATCCCGGATCCCACGTGGGGCAGGGCGCAGAGAAAGGAATCTCCCTGATTGCCGATGCCCTGAACCGTACGCTCAAGCCAGAACATCACACAACGGTACTGCTGGAGACCATGGCGGGCAAGGGCAGCGAGGTGGGACGAACCTTTGAAGAATTAAAATCCATCATTGACCAAGTTGCCCTCTCTGACCAATTAGGCATTTGCTTTGACACCTGCCATGTGTGGGATGGAGGATACGACATTGTAAATCATTTAGACCAAGTACTAGAAGAATTTGACCAGATTATCGGCCTTGACAGACTTCTCGCCGTCCATCTCAACGACAGCATGAATCCTCTGGGCTCCCACAAGGACCGCCACCAGAAGATTGGAGAAGGGGAAATCGGAGCCGAAGCCCTGATGCGGGTGGTGAACCATCCCGCCCTCCAAGGAAAGCCCTTTATCTTGGAAACCCCTAACGATGATGCGGGCTATGCAAAGGAAATCGCCCAGATCCGCACATGGATGGAGGAGGGCTAAGCTGCCTGCTCAAATCTTCATCCGCTTTGCCACGAAACGAGCCGCCTTGTATAGGGGCGTCTCCAACACCCGGCTGGCATTCCTGAGTTCTTCCCTGATGGGGATATGCTGGGGACAATGAACTTCGCATTTCCCGCATGCGATGCAGTTTGACGCAGCAGAGGAGGTTCCTCGGAAGGCAGTGCACATCACATACTCAAACAAGGCAGACTTCTTCCCCTCGGAATATCTCCTATTGTAGGCGGAAAATGTGCCGGGAATATCCACATTCTGGGGACATGGCATGCAATACCTGCACCCGGTGCATCCCACCTTCATCTTGGCATTGATGGCTCCCACCACCCTTTTCAGCATGGCCTCGTCAGCCCCATCCATCTCCCCCACATGAACAGAAGAGGCAGTCTCCATATTATCCTCCACCATAGCCATATCATTCATGCCAGATAGCACGCAGGTAACCTCCGGCTGGTTCCAAAGCCAGCGAAGTGCCCATTGCACCGGGGTATGCTGCACGGAATGCCCCCGGATAATCTCCTTCGCCTCCTCCGGCAGGAGATTCACCAGCTTGCCGCCTCGCAGCGGCTCCATGATAATCACCGGCAGCCCTTTGCCATTGGCATACTGCAATCCCTTCCTCCCCGCCTGGGAATGCTCGTCCATATAATTGTACTGTATCTGGCAGAAATCCCAGTCATAGGCATCAATCAACTCACAGAACATCTCTGCGTTGCCATGATAAGAAAATCCCACCTGTCCAATGGCGCCGCTGGCCTTCTTCTCCTCCAGCCACTCTATGATTCCCAATCCCACCAATTTTTCCCAGCTTTTTATATCAGCCAGCATATGCATCAGATAGTAATCCACATGATCCGTCTGGAGGCGGCTCAGCTGTTCAGAGAAATACTTATCCATGCTCTCCCTCTTCTTGATTAGATATTGGGGAAGCTTGGTGGCTATCTTGACCTGCTCCCGCAAATGGTGCTTCGCCAATATCTGCCCCAGCGCCTTTTCGCTGCCGGGGTACACATATGCGGTATCAAAATAATTCACACCCCCATGAATGGCGGCAAGGATTTCCTGCTCCGCCTTCTGCATATCAATCTTTCCTGCTTTCTGAGTAAATCTCATGCATCCATATCCCAAGATGGAAATCTCATTTCCGTATTTGTCTTTCCGATAATTCATAAATTCTTCCCTTCATTTTGGTCTATCTATTCATTATAATTCTTTATACAGCAAAATCTGTCATATTACGTCGGAAGTAAACTTCGCAAGATTTTGCAAAGTATACATTTTCGGATATATCTACCAAAAACATAGGCGTAGTGGTGCTGCATCGTGACTTTTTGCAGAATGCTGCCGGATATTTAGACGAGAAAAATTGCAATATTTAACCACCGAAGCAATATTCCGGATAACGAGCAGCAAAAAGGGAATGGACAAATACTGATTACATATCTATCCGTTCCCTTTATATGCTCGCAAATGCCCTCAATTAATACGGCAGAATACTTCTTACTCTCCGCCAGAAGGTGCGGCTACGGCCTCTCCACCAGAAGGCGCGGCTGCGGCAGCCTCTGCGCTGGCCTCTGCATTCATGGCAGTCTCCGCCATATTCAGGCTTTCCATATTTGCCACTGTGGACATCATCTCTTCGCTGGACATTCCCTGATCCGCAGAAAATGGATTGCTGTAATTCTTGCCATCCGTCTCATTCTGCAGCAGCTGAATCTTGCGGCGGATATATTGCATATCTGCCATCATCAGTTCCATCTCTTCCGTGCGCCTGTTTTTGTTCTTTTCCTGACTTTCCTGAGTCTTCAGCTGAGTCTTCAAACGCTCCAGTTCCTTCTTCGCCTTATACTTCCTATGCGGGCGACGCACCTGTGCCACCTGCTGCTTTTTATGGCTCTCTTTGAATTTATTCCGGCTCTTCATCTGAACCTCGAACTTAATATTGGTATATTTTTTTCTGGCGGTGCGCACCATCCGCTGGGCATGAGCCAGCGCCAGCTCAATATCCTTCTTCTCATATTGGCCAGAGGCAGACATGCGCTTCACCATGCTCAGATTGGAAGAGGCAGTGCTCAGTGCCGCCGAAGCCTGAGTAGAACTCTTTGCCCGGCTAATGGCAGTGGAAACCCGGTTATAACTATAATTCACCCTTTTCTTTGGCTTATTGTTATCCTTCTTCTTCATCTTCTCCCGATACTCCCTGAATCTATCCAGCATAATCTTCAGGGAATCCAGCTGGCGCTGCAATTCATCAACCTCGCCAAATCCCTTCTTCTTATCCTCGTCCTCCTCTTTTTTGCCAGCTTCTTCCTGCTTCTTCTGCTCCTCTTTTTTCATTTCCAGCCAGTAAGCCTGCTCCTTGGCAATGGCATCTCTGTACTGGGCAGATACATTGCTCTTCTGCTGGCTGATGGTATA
>CASGVX010000009.1 GCA_949346185.1 uncultured Lachnospiraceae bacterium | reverse complement strand
GCCGCGCCGAAAGCCGGCACGCTCTACACCTACACGTTCTCCTTTGAATTTGCTCTTTGTGGTGATTTTGACTTCCTTGGGAACTTGGGGACTGCCTCAGATGGTGCAGAAGTTTTATGCGATTAAAAATGAGGAGTCAATTAAGAAGGGCACGATTATCTCTACCATATTTGCCTTGGTAGTAGCCGGCGGGTGTTATTTTTTGGGAGGATTTGGCAGGTTGTTTTCGGATCAGATTGATGTGGAGGCAAATGGATTTGATTCCATTATTCCTACCATGCTCTCCAATCTGTCTCCGCTGCTGATTGCGCTGGTAGTGATTCTGGTGCTGTCTGCTTCAATGTCTACCTTATCTTCTCTGGTCATCGCCTCCAGTTCTACGCTGACCATTGATTTTTTGAAGGATCATTTCGTGAAGAATATGAGCGAGAAAAAACAAGTGTTATACATACGGGTACTAGTGGTGGTATTTATTGTGATATCTGCTGTGCTTGCTTTGATTCAGTATAAGAGTGCCGTGACATTTATCGCTCAGTTAATGGGCGTATCTTGGGGCGCGTTGGCGGGCGCTTTCCTAGCGCCGTTCATGTATGCCCTGTATTCAAAAAGAGTTACGAAGGCATCTTGCTGGGCATGTTTCTTTTTCAGTTCGATCTTGATGATTGCAAATATTTTTTTCAGGGAATCCTTCCCGGTAATTTTACAATCACCGATTAACTGCGGTGCGATTGCCATGTTGGCGGGTCTGGTCATTGTGCCGATAGTGAGCCTGTTTACTCCGAAACCGGATGAGGCGCTGGTGGATGAGGCATTTCGTTGTTATGATAGGGAGACGAAGGTTTCCCAGAAGACGGCGCTGGGAAAATAGAATTTCGTATCAGCATGGATCGGAGGGATTTGACGGATTTGATTGAATTGGCAGATGACAGAATGTATATAGGGAAACAGAATGGAAAAAATCAGGTAGTGGATGATTCCTGGATGTGGCTGTGCTATGAGACAACGTACAGCAGTGAATAGCGACAGCGTTGCTTGTACGGGGAGAAACGGAGAGTGATATGACCAGTTTACAGAAATTATTAAATGCCATACACAATGATAAAGTGTATATTCAGACGCATAATTTTCCAGATCCGGATGCCATTGCGTCCGCATATGGATTGCAGCAGTTATTGAGGAGCCAGGGGAAGGTTTCTACCATTTGCTATGAGGGAAAGATCGAGCGGTACAACACCAATCATATCATTGAGGCTCTCGGAATAGAGATGGTAAATGTGTCGGAATTAGAGATGGAATTGCAGGAGAGCGATGAGATTCTTCTGGTAGATGTGCAGAAATTGAATGCCAATGTGCTGGATGTTCCCGGGGAGGAGATTATTTGCATCGACCATCATCCCATTGTAAATCAGATAGAGTATCGTTTTAGTGATATTAGGCCGGAGATGGGGGCATGTGCTACCATCATTGCCAGTTATTTTTTTGAAAATGAAATTCCTATGGACAGAAAGACGGCAACCGTACTGACCTTTGGCATCAGGAGTGACACGGACAAGCTTTCCAGAGGGGTCAATAAACTGGATTTGGAAATGCTATATCGGATGTTTCCCATAGCAGACAAAGGATTGATTTACCATTTGGAAAATGCGGAACTCCTGCTGTCAGATTTGCATGCCTACGCAAAGGCCATAGACAGCATTAAGCGTTATGGGAGCGTCTCCTTTGCTAATGCGGGGAAAAACTGCCCGGAGGCGTTGGTTTCCTGCGTGTCGGATTTTATGCTCAATATGGTGGAAATAACTTTTTCCGTGGTCTATTCGAGAAAACCGGACGGCTACAAATTTTCCGTGAGGAGCGAGGGGGATGCGGATGCTGGAAAGATAGTGGCTCAGGCGCTGAAAGGGATTGGCAGCGGAGGTGGCCATGACATTATGGCTGGAGGGTTTGCCCCGTTTCAGGGAACGGAGGAAGAGGGGAGGGAGTTCATAAAGGAAATTGAGAGAAAATTTTTAGAGCAGTTGCAGGCAGCAAGTTCATGCTGAAATCTGTCATATATGTCCAAAAACTCGTGCAGAAAAATGTAAAATAATATAAAAAATACATGTAATTTAATGTGAAAAATAATATAAAACACGTGTAAAATCACATGAATATGTGCTATACTGTAGTTAGAACCTTTTGGGAGGTAGGCTAATGTATAGAAAAATCGTAAAATATTTGGAAAAGTGGAAGGCAGATCCCCATCGGAAGCCGCTGATACTGCAGGGGGCCAGGCAGGTGGGGAAGACCTATTCCATTTTGGAGTTTGGGCGGACCCATTACGAGAACGTGGTTTATTTTAATTTTGAGACGAATCCTAAATTGGTGGAAAGCTTTGGGGAGGATATCAGTCCTGGGTATCTCCTGCCTATTTTATCCCATATAGCGGGACAGACCATTGTCAGTGAAAAGACGCTGGTGGTATTTGATGAGGTGCAACTGTGCGAGAGAGCGCTGACAAGTTTGAAATATTTCTGCGAGGATGCACCGGAATATCATATTATTGTGGCGGGCAGTCTCCTAGGCGTGGCGGTCAACAGGGCAGAATTTTCCTTTCCCGTGGGAAAGGTGGATATCAAGACGCTGTATCCCATGGATATGGAGGAGTTCCTGCTGGCCATGGGGGAGGAGAATCTGGTGGAGCGGATTAAGAAGTGCTTTGCCAGCAATAAGCCGATGCCTGCGGCTCTCCATGATAGCGCGATGCAGTTGTACCGACAGTATCTGATTGTGGGCGGGATGCCGGAATGCGTGATGCAGTATGTGGAGACTGGGGATTATATTCTCGTGCGGCACACTCAGGATACCATATTGGCAAGTTATTTGAATGATATGAGCAAGTATAACCATTTGAATGAGATAAAGAAGACCAGGCTTGCCTATGACAATATCACGGTGCAGCTTTCCAAGAAAAATACCCGTTTTCGGTATAAGCTGATAAAGAAGGGGGCTAGGGCTTCGGAGTTTGAAAACGCTTTGGAATGGCTGTGCTTGTCCGGGATTGCCTCTAAGATATACAGGGTCGAGCAAATCAAGAAACCTTTGGAGAATTACCGGGATATTGATGCCTTCAAGATTTATGTATCGGATTTGGGATTGCTCTGCGCCAAGAAAGAACTGGTGGCAAATGACATCCTCTATATGGTGGAGGAATTGAATGATTTCAAGGGAGGCATGGCTGAAAATTATGTCAATGTACAACTTTCCATCAATGGCTACAGCACGTACTACTGGGAATCGGAGAGGGGAGCGGAAATTGATTTTGTCATCCAGCGGGATGGGAAGCTCATTCCCATCGAGGTGAAATCAGCGGATAATACCCGGGCAAAGAGCCTGAGAGTGTACATGGACAGGTTCGAGCCGGAATATGCGATTAAGCTTTCTGCGAAGAATTTCGGCATGGAGGAGGGTAAGAAGACCGTTCCTCTCTATGCGGCTTTCTGTATTTAGGGGGAAAAGAATCGCTTAGCCGATGTTTGCGGTAAGCGATTCTTTTCTCATTTTGCGCCCATGAGGGCATTTTCAACAGTTTTCTTAATGACAGTGCTTGAATTTGTCGCACCCGATATGGCATCAACCTTTTTTTCTGTTCTGTAATGATTCTGTCCACAACAATTTCTGCGAGTTTTCCACGCTCATTCTTATGTTTTAAAATATCAATCCTTGTGATTGTTCCGTTCTGAACCGTTACTTCCGCCTTGGCATAAATATAATCCACGTCATGTTCTCCAACATAAACTCCGCATGGCTGCCGTCCGTCCATTCCTGTGGAGGCTGCCTAGAATGGCAAAATGGTAGGCGCATAAGGACAGGAAAAAACGGTATAACCCCTAAATAGGAGTTATACCGCTTCATCAGATATTGCTTTCTTAAAATCAAAGTCCTAGGTCTTAGTTTTCTTTTTCGCTCTTAAACATCTCTTTGTCAAATTCAGGATTGAAGTAATAAAAGTTCTTGCTGTCCAACTTCTGCTTGGTCATCTCCAAAGCCTCGCCGAAACGCTGGAAATGGACGATCTCTCTGGCGCGCAGGAACTTCAAGGGTTCCCGCACGTCTGGTTCGTCGATGACCCGAAGAAGGTTTTCGTACACGGTGCGGGCTTTCTGCTCTGCGGCGAGATTCTCGAAAAGGTCTGTCATCGCATCTCCCTTGGATTGGAACTCTAGGGAAGTGAAGGGGACGCCAGCGGCAGCCTGGGGCCAGAGGCCGGCAGTGTGGTCGATATAGTAGGCGTCGAATCCGGCAGTTTTTGCCTGTTCCGGGGTGAGGTTCTTCGTGAGCTGGTAAACCATGGAGCAGATGATTTCCATATGATTAATCTCCTCTGTTCCAATATCTGTCAGCAGACCGCCCACCTTCTTTACCGGCATGCTGTAACGCTGTGCCAGGTATCGCATTGACGCAGACAATTCTCCGTCGGGACCGCCGTACTGGCTGATGATCAGCTGGGCGGTCTTGGGGCAGGTCTTGTTGATTTTTACGGGAAACTGCAGTCTTTTTTCATAGCACCACATCAGATGTGTCCTCCTTCCCATGGCAGGGGGCCTTCAGGCCAGCCATATTCGCAGGTGTCCGGGGTTCCTGTAATCATGGATAAATGGGTTAGCGGAACATATTCTTCCGCATATTCTGCCAATAAATCCAAACGTTTTTTTAATAACTCTTTTAAAAGGGACAGCCCCTTCTCGCAGGTGGGGTGGGTGTCCAGATAGAGCGTCAAGTCGTTGACGGCGAAGCTGATGGTATTGATTTCATTCAGTTTCTTTGCCTGGGGGCTTTGGCTTTCGCTGCAGATGGAACATGGGATGTCCTGCGCCCGGAAAAATTCCATATTCAGACAGGGAAAAATGGTTCCTTTGGATAAGGCGGTGTTCCAGTCGTAAGGCTCGCACCACTCCTGCATGGGAACAGATGCCATGGCAAGAGATTCGCTGGTCTTACAGCATTCGTCTAATATACTCATGGTAGACCTCCGTATTTTGCTGGGTTCATGCACTTGTTCGATGATGGGAATTAGCATTTTGCATGAATGAAATGAATGGGTTACAATGATAGTATTTGTGGAGAAATAGAATCTATGTTGCATATTATTTGGAAACATGTTGCTATTTACAGTCTATTTGCAAAAAGAGCAGAATCGCGGGACTTGTACATAAGATAATAGTATTTATTGGAAATGCAATCGAATGGGAAAGGAAAAGAAAAAATTTAAAAAAAACTATTGACATTTAGCTGTTAAAGGTGTATATATAACATATAAACAGTTAAGAAGCCGTGCATGAGGCAAAAATGGTTGGCATGGCATCATGGAGGAAAGGCAGGTGAGGGAGTGAAGATTATGCAGAACACTGGCGTTCCGATTTATCAGCAGATTGCCAGCCAGTTTCGAGAAGAAATACTTGCGGCGAAGAAGAAGCAGGGGGAGTATCTTCCATCAATTCGGGGCTTGGCGAAGGAACTGCGCATCAGTGTGATTACCACGATGAAGGCATATGAGGAGTTGGAGCGGCAGGGATTGGTCACTGCGGTACAGGGAAAGGGATATTATGTGAATGCTCAGGACAGTGAGATGCTGAAGGAGCAGCATATGAGGAAGATGGAGGAACATTTGGCGAACGCCATCTCGGCGGCGAGGATTGCGGGTATTTCAGATCAGGAACTGCTGGGAATATTAAATATTTTGTTAGAGGAGGAAGGATGATGAACATAGAATCCATTTTGACGATGAGAAATTTGAAGAAGAAATTTAAGGGGTTTGCATTAGATATACCAGAACTAATCATTCCCAAGGGATTTTCCACAGCCCTGATTGGGGAGAATGGCGCGGGGAAGAGTACGCTGTTCCATTTGATTTCCGGTACCAGACTGGATTATACCGGGGAGATTGATTATTTTCAAGGGGAAAAGGATGAAAAGAAGATACGGGAACTGATTGGCTACACCAGCACCAGCGGTTATTTCATGCCAAATTGGAGCATCAGTCAGGTGGGAAATGTGGGGGCGCTTCTCTTTGATAATTTTGACGAGGAAAGATATCAGGCGCTTTTGCAGGAATTGGCGGTGAAGGAGCCGGAGGGAAAGAATAAGAAGGAGAAGAGAATCAGCAAGCTTTCCGATGGCATGAGGATGAAGGTGATGCTTGCCAGCGTCTTTGCCAGGGATACCAGGATGCTTCTTCTGGATGAGCCCGCCTCTCCCTTGGATCCTCTGATGCGGGATAAGCTTTGCGCCATGATTCGGGAGTATATCCATCAGGGGGCAGGCGAGAAGAGCGCATTCTTCTCCACCCACAATATTGCCGATATGGAGAATGTGACGGATTATGCCATTATCATGGAAAAGGGGCAGGTTGTGGAGCAGGGATTTGTGGAGGAACTGAAAGAGAAATATGTGGCCGTGAAGGGGGAGAGCGGGGATGCCGAAAAGGCAAGCCGGATTCTGTTCAGTTTCCAGCAGAATAGTTTTGGCTTTGAGGGAATCTGTCTGGCGAAGGAACTTGATAAGCTTGCGGGCATGGACGTGGCTACGGAGGTGCCCACCCTGTCCCAGATAAGCGTGGCGGTGATGAAGCATTACACGAGTCTGCAGTCTTAATGGGGGAGGGGTGAGCGAAGATGAAAAAGTATTTGCAGAGCTATCATGCTTTTTTTCCAAGAAGCTATATGAAGTGGATCATATATCTTGTGTATCCGGCATCAATGTTTGCGCTTTTTTTCGGTGGCCAACTGCTTTTTGACATGATGGTGCTAATGCTGATGATGCCCACTGTGATGCTGGCAGTAGAATGCATGATTGACATGTTCGTGTTCAGCGGGTTTGCCGCAAAGGGAAACGCTGGAAGGATGGAATATATGATGGCCTCCGCGAAGGGGCGGGGGATGGTGAACCGCGCTCTCGCCGTAGACTGGATTCGTCGTCTGCTGTATCTGCTCGTTCTGGCGGCCGTGGTGTATGTAGCCAGTCTGGCGAAGCAGGGAGGAGAATTGGACGAGATGCTGATTAAGCTGTTTTTCTGTGTCTTGACCTCCGCTGCATTTTTGATGAGCGTTGCCTTGTGGATTATTCGTGTGATAGACAATCGGGCGGTTCAGTATGGGGTGATGTACATGTTGCTGAGCCTTCCGGCGTGGGTGATTATGCTGCTGACCAAGCAGTTTGAAATGGATATGAAATGGATTTGCTTGGTGTTTATAGTGCTATTTGTGATATCTGTTGCCGGGCAGATTTGGTTTTTGATGAAGAAAGTGAAGGAGGGATATTATGATGCGTAATGTGAAGAAGGTTATCCAACTGATTAAATATGGGCATCAGGTAACGTTGAATATAGTATTGGGATTTGGTTTTTTGGTGTTTGGGCTGTTTGCCAAGGTGACAGGAATAACTTCGATCGGAATTGATCTATTGTTTCCTCTGATGCTGCCGATCTTCCTGTGTCAGATACTCTACGGTCTGGATTATGTGAAGATGATTTCTTCTGCGGACATGAGGCGTTGGATGACGGTGTACGTTCCGGATCTGCTGGTAGATGTCTCCGTATTGATAGTGCTGGCTATGTATTATGTGCTGACGCAACTCAGGCCGTACTATCCTGACCAATTAATTTTAAATCATGATATGTATGATGGCATCGTCTCTGTTCCCACGGGGAATATCATGTTTTGCGCAGGCGGGCTGGCTTTTGTGCTTATGTGCTATGTGGCAGGATGCTATAAATACTATTGGGCATTCACTGCCATCTTTATGGTGTCAATGATGGCATATGGAATAGCCAGCACCTGGATTTTGAATCCCTTCGGGGAGGTGACATGGCATCTCACAAAGGGGCAGGGAATCTTGGCAGCCTTCCTCTTCTATATGGCAGGAGTAGTGGTTGGCGGAGCCATTAGAAGGTTGCTGTACAAGGTGCCGGTTTCCTCTATGGCTATTGGAAAGCGCTTGAGCATGGAGGGGAAAGCATAGTTTATCTCCGCAATTTTCTGGCGGCGGCAAGGAAAACGCCTTGGTTCATGTAGAGGAACAGGCTCTTGCTGTAGCCATAGTTTTTAATCATCAATGCATCGTCCTGGTCCAGGATGCAATTTCTCTCCCCGTCAATATAAATCTTTTCCAAGGTCAGGTCGTTGATGCGGAAGATATTCTGGCACAGGTGGAAAATCATATCAGCCTGGTCCCGCTGGGTCGTCTCAGAGAGGGCCGGGTTTGCTTGTTTAAGGAAATTTCTCAGGTACAGGGCATCTTCGCTGAATCCGTCCTCTACTAGGAAGTAGGTATGCTTGTTCTGGACGTAGGCGGTGAGTTTGTCATCGTTGGCATCGTTGGGGAGGATCTTGTATTCTGCCGCCTTCCCCCGCACCCCCTGCAATGCATCCTGCAGGGCGTAGGAGATGGTCTGCATATTGTTGTGTTCCTCTCGGAACATGCTCTCGTACATGGCATCGAAGATGCCTCCCAGCGCTCTCAGGCTCATCTTCTCCAGCTTCTCTTCGGGAGTATATCGCATGAAGAAATTGGTGCAGTTGCGCCACATATAATAATTGAGGAAGGTGGTGGGCTTTTTTACATTGGCTCCCATCTGGTGGAGTGCCTTGGCACTGCCCAGAGTGACGGTGCGGTAGCCTGCCAAGTGCATTCGGTGCCCCCATTCCATATCGTCCCAGTAGATGAAGTTGTCCTCTGGCATGATGCCCACGTCTGTATCCCGGATGGCAGAACCCCGCACCATCACGGCGCAGGTGGCCACGGTATCGCAGGGAACCACATCCGGGAGGGTGCCGTCCTCCAAGGTGTCTGCATATAAGGTCTGGGCAGTGCAGTTGTCAAAGTCGATGGTGAGGCCGCACTGCTGGATATATTCCGGCATCTGCATGTGGTATACCCGACACCCTGCCATTCCCACGTCGGGATTGGCTTCCATATATTCATGCAGTGCATGGAGGGCATCTTCGTCTATCATGGCATCATCATCTAGGCACATGAAATACTGGTAACCCTTGTCTCGCAGGATGCGCAGGCCGGTGTTGAAACCACCGGAGCCGCCTAGGTTTTCCTCATTCTCTATCAGCGTCACCTGCTCTGCGTAGTTTTTATTAATCTGCTCCACGCTGTCGTCTGTGGAAGCGTTGTCCACCACGTAGATGTCATAATTGTCCACATTGCTCTCTAATATGCTCTTAATGCAGTCTAGGACGAAACTGCTCTTGTTATAATTGCAAATAACGATTCCGATTGGTTTCATGGAAATTCTCCTTTCTCTTGTTTTGAGTATAACACAAAATGCGCGCTTGTGAATCTTACATAGGAAAAAACTCTTCAAAAATAGGCGTAAATTTGGTATAATTCTTATATTGTGCATTTTTTGGGAATGAGACGGGCGCAGTGGAATATATTTACTGTGAGAATAATATCAAGCGTAGCAGGATGTGGCATGGTTCTGCAAAGATATCCGGAAACGTTTGGTGCATGGGAAATTGCACAAAAAATTGTGCAGAAATGGAGCAAATATTGTGCCTGCGTCATAGCGCATTATATGCGCATTCAAGTTTGCAGGTGCTGGAAAGGCATGGGTATTATGATACATAAAAATATTTTGGAAGCCATTGGGCATACTCCCATTATTCAGTTGAACCGCATGACGGAGGAAGGCAGCGCCAGGGTGCTGGTGAAGTTTGAGGGATTGAATGTGGGCGGTTCGATTAAGACTAGGACGGCGTACAATATGATTATCAGGGCAGAGGAGCAGGGCGTGCTGAAGCCGGATTCCATCATTGTGGAGCCCACCAGTGGAAATCAGGGGATTGGGCTGGCGTTGGTGGGGGCTGTGAAGGGGTATCGCACGATTATCATTATGCCGGATTCGGTGAGCAGGGAGCGGCGGCTTCTGGTGGAGCATTATGGAGCGGAGGTAATTCTGATTCATGATGCGGGAAATATCGGGGAGTGCATCGAGGAGTGCGCTAGGACGGCGGAGAAGATGAAGCGGGAGAATCCAAAGGTATTCGTGCCCCAGCAGTTTGAGAATCCGGCAAACCCTATGGTGCACAGGCATCACACGGCGCTGGAGATATTGGAGCAGACGGAGGGGCCTATAGATGGATTCTGCTCCGGCATCGGAACCGGCGGCACCATTACTGGCGTGGGAGAGACCTTGAAGGCGCAGAATCCCCACATGGTAATCTGGGCGGTGGAGCCGGAAAATGCAGCAATCCTTGCCGGGGGAAATATCGGCACCCATATCCAGATGGGGATTGGAGACGGCATCATTCCCGATGTGCTGAACCAGAAAATCTATGAGGACGTGGTGATTATCACGGACGAGGAGGCGTTGCAGACGGCAAAAGATTTGGCAGTGAAGGAGGGGCTGATGTGCGGCATCTCCAGCGGGACGAATGTGGCAGCTGCACTGAAATTAGCGAAGAGGCTGGGAAAGGGAAAGACTGTGGTTACGGTGCTGCCGGATACGGCAGAGCGGTATTTTTCCACGCCATTATTTGAGTAGCGAATCGTTGGACGTTGGCAGAGAAATAGAATGTGATATGTTTGGAAGGAAGCCTCAGTCAAGGGTTGGAATGAGGCTATGCATGATATTGAGAGGAGAGAGAAGATGAAATACGACTATTTGATTGTGGGGGCGGGGCTTTTTGGCGCTGTGTTCGCCCATGAAATGACGCAGAAGGGGAAAAAATGTCTGGTAATAGATAAGAGAGACCATATTGCGGGAAACATTTACTGCGAGGATGTGGAGGGGATTCATGTGCACAAGTATGGTGCGCATATTTTCCATACCTCCAATAAGAGAATCTGGGATTACATGAATCAGTTTGCGGAGTTCAACCACTATGTCAATTCTCCGGTGGCGGTATACAAGGATGAATTGTATAATCTTCCTTTTAATATGAATACTTTTAGCAAGATGTGGGGCATAAAAACCCCCCGGGAGGCGAAAGATATTATTGCGGGGCAGATTGCTGATTTGGGCATTGTCCAGCCAAAGAACCTAGAGGAGCAGGCTCTTTCCCTAGCAGGACGGGATGTGTATGAAAAACTGGTGAAGGGGTACACGGAAAAGCAGTGGGGAAGGGATTGCAAGGAACTTCCTGCCTTTATCATCAAGAGGCTGCCCCTGCGCTTTGTGTATGACAATAATTATTTTAACGATCCATTTCAAGGGATTCCCGTGGGAGGATATACGTCCATCGTGGAGAAGATGCTGGAGGGCTCGGAAGTGCTGCTTGGCACGGATTATTTCGCCTATCGGGAGGAGCATCCCCAAGTGGCAGAAAAGGTGGTTTACACGGGGATGCTGGATCAGTATTTTGATTATCAGCTGGGCGTTCTGGAATATCGTTCTGTTCGATTTGAGGAGGAGAAACTTGATACGGATAACTATCAGGGCAATGCGGTGGTGAATTATACAGAGAGAGAGGTTCCCTACACCCGCATTATCGAGCATAAGCATTTTGAGTTCGGAACCCAGCCTGTGACGGTGATTTCCAAGGAGTATCCCAGCGAGTGGAAGAAGGGGGACGAGCCCTACTATCCGGTGAATGACGAGAAGAACGAGGCGTTGGCGGCTGAGTATCGAGCTATGGCGGAGAGAGAGGAGAATGTCATCTTCGGAGGCAGGCTGGGAGCGTACCGCTACTATGATATGGACAAGGTAGTGGAGGCTTCGCTTCAGGCGGTGGAGCGGGAAGGGGCTGCTTTATGAAGTACCTAAAACAACTTATGATCATTCTTTTATTTACCTTTGGGGGAGAGATGCTGAATGCTTTCCTCCCATTTCCTGTGCCCGGGAGCATCTATGGGCTTCTGCTCCTCTTCCTGTGTCTGGAGTTTGGCGCGGTGAAGGCGGAATCCATCCGGGAAACTGCCATGTGGCTGGTGGAGATGATTCCCGTGATGTTCGTGCCGGCTGGAGCCGGGCTCTTGAAATCCTGGGGCGTGCTGCGCCCGATTCTGTGGCAGGTGGCGGTGATTACCGGGGTGTCCACGGTGGCGGTCATGGTGGCATCAGGGAAGATGACGCAGGGAATCATTTCCCTCCAGTCTATAAGAAGCGGTCATTCCCGTGGGAAAAGCACTCATGGTGGAAAGGGGGAATAGACATGGATGAGATTTTGAGCCAGTCCCTGTTCTTTGGCGGCATGCTGACTTTGGTGGCATATTCTCTGGGGTGCTGGATGAAGAGGAAATGGAAACTGGCAATTTTTAATCCCCTGCTGGTGGGAATTGTGGTGGTGATTCTGTTCTTGCTTGCGTTTCGGGTGGATTATGACACTTACAATGAGGGGGCGAAATATATCAGCTATTTCCTCACGCCGGCCACGGTGTGCCTTGCCTTGCCCCTCTACCAGCAGTTTGAGGCGCTAAAGAGGAATTATGTGGCGATTCTGGCAGGAATTGCCGCGGGGGCGGTAACCAGCGCAGCATGCGTCTTGGGTTTGTCGGCCTTGTTTCATTTCAGTCACAGGGAGTATGTGACCCTTCTGCCAAAATCCATCACCACGGCCATCGGCATGGGGATTTCGGAGGAACTGGGCGGGTTCGTGACCATCACGGTGGCTGTGATTGTGATTACCGGAGTGCTGGGAAATATCTTGGCAGAGCATGTGTGCAAGTGGTTTCACATTCGGGACGCAGTGGCCAAGGGGATTGCCATCGGCTCCTCCTCCCATGCCGCCGGAACAGCCAAGGCCTTGGAAATGGGAGAGGTGGAGGGTGCCATGAGCGGCTTGAGCATCGCTGTCTCAGGACTTATTACGGTATTTCTGGCAAATATTTTTGCCAATTTCTATTGAGATGGGAGTAAAAAATAAATGAATTGATTGACCAAAAAGCCTTGATATAGTAATATATCATTAGATAAGAATTGTTTCTATTCGCATCATTATCCTAGGAAGAGAGAGACGGTTGCGAATGACTGCCTGAATGTTCAAACAGAAGTTAAATAATCTAAAAAAGTATCAGAATCTTTTGTGCAAGCACAGCGATTCGGGCTTTCTTTAGAAATGTTGCGAATAGAAGTAAAATTAGAGGTAGAAAAGAGGTTTCAACTATGGGTTTATTGCAAGAGTGGAGAGAGTATGCGTACGGCGTGGACATGAACTCCCGTCAGGGGAAGGCAATCTGGGACAAATATTTTGCTCAGGAGAAAGCGATTTACGAGCAACTGCTGGCAGACCCTTCTCAGGTGGTGACTGGCACGGTGAGGGAGTTGGCGGACAGGTTTGGAATGGAATTAAATTATATGGCGGGTTTTCTGGATGGCATCAACGAGAGTTTGAAGACGCCGAATCCCATTGAGGAGATGGAGGAGGACACCGCAGTCGCATTGGATATTGATTTGGAAAAATTATATTATCATATGGTGGAAGCCAAGGCAGACTGGCTCTATGAATTGCCCGCTTGGGAGGAACTGCTCAGCCAGGAGCGCAGGAAGGAATTGTATTGGGAGCAGAAGAAATCTGGCACCGTAGTGAAGGAGAAGAAGATTGGAAGAAATGATCCCTGCCCTTGCGGAAGTGGGAAGAAGTATAAGAAATGCTGTGGTGCGAATAAATAATTGCTTCTCTGGGGAGGTGATGGTATGTCACAGGGATTCAATGGTGATACGCAAAAATGGAGAAGGTATGAGTTTCTGTTTAATGGGACGTCGGATTTGATTTTTTATTTTTCTCAGGATGGTTCTGTAGACGAGTGCAATCAGAGCGTGTATGAGCAGTTGGGATTCCAGCCGGGAGAATCCATGAATTTGCAGGATATTTTCCGGACGGAAATAGAAATGACGGACATGGGATTGATGTTTCCTGACGATGCCATTACCGGATTTTATGATACCGTCGTATATCGGAAGAACCAGACCTGCTTTCCGGTTCAGATACATATGGCGCTTTTGGAGCCGGAGGAGACAGGAAGCTATGGGATATGCCGCGCGATTAGCGTTATTACGGAAGTGGAGGCGAAGCGCCAGATGGTTTCTGCCAAGAGAGAGGTGGAGGAGGCCCACAAAGAGAGAAATGAGATGGTGGCCAATGTCACCCATGAATTGCGCACGCCGGTGAATGGGGTGCTGGGGCTGGCTCAGACCCTGCAGGATACGGAATTGTCCGGGGAGCAGCGGGATACGGTAGATCTCATTATTCGCTGCTGCGGCAATATGAATAAGATTATCAATAATATTTTGGATTTTTCAAAATTGCAGGCCGGGAAATTTACCATTGAAAACAGGGAATTTAGTTTTCATAAGATGATGGATGAAGTGGTGAAGATGAATTTGCCGGCAATTGAGGAGAAAGGGCTGAAATTGCTGTGCAATGTATCTTCGGATATCCCTGACAGGATGATTGGGGATGGGCTTCGGATTACCCAAGTTCTGAATAATCTTCTGTCCAATGCCACCAAGTTTACCTCGGTGGGCCAGATTGTGGTCAATGTGATTTTGAACTTGGATTTTGAGGATGAGATGGAGATTTTCTTCGTGGTGATTGATTCTGGCATCGGCATCTCTGATGACGAGAAGGACAAGCTCTTTAAGGACTTTTCCCAAGTGGATGCCTCCATTAGCAGGAAATACGGGGGCACGGGCTTGGGGCTTAGCATAGTAAAGCAGCTTGTCCAGATGATGGGCGGCGATGTGAATGTGGAGAGCGAGAAGGGAAAGGGAAGTACGTTTTCATTCTCTATTCGCACGAAGAAGGCAGAAAATCTGGAACAGGAGGAGGAGCGGCCTAAGAACCTGTCCTTTCATCTGGGGCCTGCCTCTGAGGATCATCTTGGGGACGTGAATGCCGGGGAGCTGTATCGGCTGGGTTCTGAGGAGAACCTTCGAGAGATTAGGGCAAATCTGGAGAGACTGGTTCTGTGCATCGAGATGGAAAACTGGGAGAAGGCAAATAGTTTTGCGGAGAGCGTGAAGCAGCTGGTGGCGGACGACCCTGCGGACTTGAAGCGGAAGGCTTTCCGTCTGCAGATGACTCTCCGCAAGGGGGATCATGACACTGCTCTCAAGGAGTATGAGCAATTAAAGAAATCATTGATGGAAAAGGATTTTGCAGCGGCGAGCAGCTGATATAGAAGGAGGTGCGGCGCATGCACATGAGTGAGATGGATTTCAAGAGCCATTCAAATATTTTGATTGTGGATGATGTGTCTGCCAATCTGGTTCTTTTGTCGGAAATGATTCGCGAATTGGGGTATGTCCCCCGCCCGGTCACCAGCGTGAAGAATGCCCAGGCGGCTATTGAGAAGAAGATGCCCCATTTGATTCTTTTGGACATTTCCATGCCGGAGATCAATGGGTTTGAATATTGCGCCATGCTGAAAGCGGATGTGAAGACTAGGGAGATTCCCATTATCTTTATCTCGGCGCTGGATAGTTTAGAAGATAAGGTGAAGGGATTTCAGCTGGGGGCGGTGGATTATATTTCAAAGCCTTTTGAGAAAGAGGAAGTGCGGGTGCGCATTTCCACCCATTTGAAAATATATCAGCTGCAGCAGGAATTGGAATCATATAATGGCAGGCTGCATAAGATGATAAACGACCAGATTCATCTGGTGGAGGAGGAGCAGAAGAATATCCTCAATGCCATGGCGAGCTTGGTGGAGAAAAAGGAGGATGCTTCGGAAAGCCATCTGGAGATGGTGGGTGAAAATTGCAGATTGCTTTCCATTAGCCTGCAGTTCTCGCCGAAGTACGAGAAAGAAATTACCGCTTCCTTTATTGATGAAATCGAGGTGGCATCCCGGCTGCATGACGTGGGATTTATTTCCATCAGCGATGCGGTGCAATATAAGCCCACGGAACTTCTTCCGGAGGAGTGGAAGGAAATTCAGAAGCATCCGGAGATTGGCGCCACCTATTTGGAGGAGATTTATGAGAAGAGCGCCAAGAATGCTTTCATGAAAATGGCCATCGACATTGCCAGATACCATCATGAAAATTGGGATGGAAGCGGCTATCCCAGAGGGCTTATGGGAGAGGAGATTCCTCTTGCTGCCCGAATATTCAAGGTGATTGACTGCTATGACTCGCTGAATAGGGATAGGTGCTACCGCAGTGCTTTTTCTTTGGAGGAGAGTTTGGAAATTATGGAGAGGGAGGACGGCGTGCAGTTCGACCCTTCTATTATGGAGATATTCCGCAAGGTGCAAAAGCAGCTGCGGTGTGAAAATAACATATAGAATATGTATGTTTCACATACACATTCTATATGTTAGAAGAATGCAAGAACAGCATTCTTCCGGGGGCGTTGTAATGCAGAAGAATGCAGAAACGGCATTCTTCCGAGAGAGTGTTGGAATACAGAAGAATGCAAGAGAGGCATTCTTAAACGATTTGATAAGGAGGGTGCTGTTTTGGATCCCATGACTGAATTGTTTTATGATGAGAGCAATACGATTCTTCAGGAATTGCGCAAGGGAATGGTGACATGCAAGGGGATGTCTTCTTATGGGCAGGACATTGTGCAGAGTGTTTTCCGCGGCGTGCATACGCTGAAAGCCAGTTCCACCATGATGATGTTTGAGAATCTCTCGGAACTGAGCAAGTCTCTGGAGCAGATGCTTTTCTGCTTCCGGGGAGAGGGGAAGGAAATTGCGGACACTCAGCGATTTGATGATATTTTAGTGTCTTACGTGGATTTTTTTGAGAGGGAGACGGATCAGCTTACCCTTGGCAAGACGCCGGAGGAGCGGGCAGATGATTTGGCGGAAAAAATCAAGTCCTATACGGAGGAACTGACTGGCAGCATGGAGGAAGAGGAGATGGAAGCCTATCGGCAACGGTATTCTGCCCAGCCAAAACGCCAGATTTATTACATCGCCGGGGATACGGAAAGCGAAAGCAATGGGGCGGAAGCGGCCAGCGAGCCTGAGAAGGAGGAAAAATCCATCAGGACACCAGTGCAGCCGGAGGGAGAGGATGGCGCTGGGGCGGCGAGGGAAGAAAATGGCGATGCGTCTCATATGCCCAAAGATATCCCCAATTTTGAAAATGGCCCAACTGGAAGCGCGGGGGATGAGAAGGATCTTCACGCTATGAAAGAGCAGGGAGATTCCATGGCGGCTTTTGGGAAGGGTTCCGACAATTCCCCCAAGAGATATGTCATTTCGGAAAATAAGCGGGAGATGCTTTTCCGGGGAATCAGAAACCTCCAGAGGATGGTCAACAGTCTGGAGTATTCTGTGACAGAGGAAGGCATTGGGCAATTTACCTTGGATCAGTTGGAAAAACTGCGGGAAATCGAGAGGGATCTGGTTCAGGTGAAGAAATATCTCACCAAGGCGGATTTTGTCCCGGTGGCCAAAAAGATGGAAATCGTGGTAGAAGAGATGTCTATGAAGCTGGGAAAGCGGGTGCGCCTGCTGGTGAAAGGGGAGCATACGCCCATAGATTTTGAAATGCGGGAGAAGATATCTAATGCGCTGATTCATATTATACGAAATGCCGTGGATCATGGCATAGAGGATATGGATGAGCGGGAGCGCATGGGGAAGGCGCCGGTGGGACTGATCAAATTGAAATTCGCTATAGAGAATGGCTCGCTTAGAATCAGCGTGAAGGATGATGGCAGGGGAATTGACACCCAGGCTATTTTGCAGAAGGCGGAGGAGCAGGGGATGCTTGAGAAGCCTGCCTCTGAATATACTAGGGAGGAAGCATATGACCTGATGCTGAAAAGCGGCGTGACGACTACCGAGATTCCTAATGATTATTCCGGCCGGGGCGTGGGGATGGATGTGATTGCCTATACGGTGGAAGAACTGGGAGGAAAACTAAAAATCATCAGCCAGTTTGATGAGGGTACGACGATTATGATGAAGTTCTAGTACAATGCTAGCATAAACAAGCTTAGGGACTGTTAAAAAATAACTTTGCATTTTGCGTAAGCTGGAATTTTCAT
>CASGVX010000008.1 GCA_949346185.1 uncultured Lachnospiraceae bacterium | reverse complement strand
GAGCGCCCTCTCGCAAGACTGGATTTCATCAAAGATTAAGAGCGTTTCCTCTGGGATGATTTTTGCAGAAAAATATTCCTCCAGCAGACGGATTATCCGATCCGGCTTCAAATCCCCATCAAAATATGAAGCCACGATAGGCATGCGCTCAAAATTTATATAAATGTTATTCTTGTAATATTCTTGCCCAAACTCCTGCAGCACATAAGTCTTTCCAACTTGCCTGGCTCCATAAAGCAATAACGGCCTTCGATTCCTAACCATATCTCTCCATTCCTGCAATTCCATCATGATATTCCTGCGCACGCCTTCACCCCCATTAGCAAGCATTGTTTATATTGCAACTGCCACGAATTGTTACATTGCGTTGCGACTACCACACTTTCGCTTCGATCCGTGCATCATATAGTGGCTATGCGCTTAGTATAGCACAGTTTCATAATTCATTCAAGGAAAAAGTCATTTCAAAGTGATTTTTTCTTAAAAATAAGTCATTTCAAAGTGATTTTTTTCTAAAAATAAATCATTTCAAAGTGATTTTTTCTTTGTTTTTTCATTTATATATTTCTATTTTTTAAATTGACAATTACAAAAAATAACATTATAATAGGTACGCACACGATATCAGACGATTTTGGAGGTGAACGCATGATAGCAATCGAAACCAGAATGGCAAACAGCAGTTAGGCTGATTATTGTTACTAAAAATAATTTTAAAGTATACTGAATCCCTTCTTAGGAATGGAACATTTATAAACCGTTGACAATAACTTATAATATACGGTTCCTTGGAAGCGAACATGATGGGAGATGATGTGAAATGGCAGCTGCTCAAATTTCAGCAGTGGTTATATTTGTTGCAATGTTCGTACTGATTGTACTGGACAAAATCGAGAGACATTATGTCACACTGGCCTGCGGCCTGTTGACAGTTCTGGGCGTATTCGGCATTATCATGAGAGATGCGAATGCCATCCTTGAAACATTGAACTTGAAAACGATGATTACCCCGCATTTCTGGTATGCTGCAGGTAGTGCAGAGGAAGCAACCAGCGGCATCAACTGGGCTACCATTATCTTTATTGCAGGCATGATGGTCATGGTCGAGGGAATGGCGAAGGCTGGCTTTTTCCGCTGGCTCTGCATGCTTCTTGCCAAGATTGTAAAATACAAAGCGATTCCGTTGTTTATTGCATTTATGATTATGTCATTTGTTCTTGCCATGTTTATTGACAGCATTACTGTCATTCTGTTCTTGGCAGCAGTGACAATCGAACTGGCAAAACTCATGAAGTTTAATCCGGTTCCCATGATATTATCAGAAATCTTCTGCGCAAACCTAGGCGGTTCCGCTACCATGTGCGGAGACCCGCCAAACATTATTATCGGAACTTCTCTGGGCTATTCATTTATTGACTTTGTTACAAATACAGGCTTCATTGCATTTATCTGCCTGATATTTACCGTAATCTATTTTCTTCTGGTATTCCGAAAGGAACTGGTCACAAAAGATGGAGCTACGATTGATATTGCCTCCATGCCAACCCCTAAGGATGCCATTACAAACAAAGGGGAATTTGCTATCAGCAGCGTGATTTTCGCATGTGCGGTCATTCTTCTTGTGACCCATGCCCAGACTGGCCTCACCGTGGCTTTCATCGGCGCAGTTATTGCAATCATTACGCTAATTACTTCCGGGAAATATGCATGGGAGTTGCTGAAGAAAGTAGATTATAAGACGCTCCTCTTCTTCGTCGGTCTATTCATGGTAGTGGGCGGCTTGGAGCAGACAGGAATCTTGGAACTGATTGCCGAATTTATTGGAAAAATCAGCAAGGGCAACCTAAAACTCATGGTAGCCATTATCATCTGGGTATCCGCAGTTGCCAGCGCCCTAGTGGACAATATCCCATTCTCAGCCACAATGGTTCCTGTAATCAAGAGCCTTGCCCTTTCACAGGGCGTAGACTTGCAGACCTTGGCATGGGCACTGTCCATGGGTACGGATATCGGAGGCAGCGCAACGCCAATCGGCGCATCTGCCAATGTAGTTGGCACTTCAGTAGCCGCAAAGAACGGATATGTCATTGGATGGGGAAAATACTGCAAGGCCGCAGTTCCTGCCACATTTCTTGTAATACTCATATCTATGCTATTTATTTTCGCACGCTACTGCTAAAAACTTGCGGGCTGAGTAAGAATGGAGGATTATATAAATATGAAAAAGCAAATACTGATATCCATCAGCCGTGAATACGGCAGCGCCGGGCATGAGATTGCCGAAAAAATTGCCAAGCACCTAGGAATGAAGATTTATGATAGGAGCATTCTTGACGAGATTGCAAATGACTTGGACGTGAAGGTGGAGCTTCTGGAGAAATATGACGAGAAGCCAAAGAACCATATACTTTCAAGAAGGGTAGGAAAACATACGAACTCCATGGAGGAAATCCTGGCAGAAATCCAGTTTGACTTTATCCGGGAAAAAGCAGAATCCGGCGAATCTTTCGTGATTGTGGGCCGCTGTGCCGAAACTGTGCTACAGAATTTCGACGGATTGATTTCCATCTTTATCACCGGCGAGGAGCACCATAAGTTAGAACGCATTGTGACAAAATACAATCTGAGCGAAAAGGAAGCCCTTGCGAAAATAGATCGGCATGACCGCAAGAGGCAGAGATACCACAACAGGCACTCGGATAACAAGTGGGGAGATTCCAGAGCATATGACATCTGCATCAACAGCAGCTCTCTGGAAATCGACGGGACCGTGAAGGTTCTGGAAAATTATATTCAGGAACGCATCGCCCTGCACGAAAAGTAAGAAAAACCCACATAAGCAAAAGAACCGGATTATAGCAGATCCGGTTCTTTTGCTATCCAATTTTCCAACACATATGCAGGCACATTCAACTTGCCACCCATTTCGCCCCAATTGTCACATAACCTCACTCAGCCTTTTGTCTGATTTCTCTCGCTGGCAGGCAATGTCACACGGAAAAATCTCTTCAATAACTGCTTGCCCTCCAATGGAATCAGCGGGTGCAAATATCCTTTTCCCACGAGCGTGGGATTAAAGAGCAGCATCCCGCACAGAAATACCGTTCCAACAATAAATCCAGCCAGCCCCCATACGCCCGTCAGAATTAGCAGTACCAAGCGGTGAAATTTGATAGCATACCCAAGTTCCATGTTACTCTGGGTATAATTTGCCACAGCCACAAATGCCATGTACAACATGATTTCCGGATTAAATAATCCCGACCCCACCGTATAATCGCCGAATACAATACCAGCCACGATGCTAAGAGGCGTTGTGAGCATATTGGGACTATTGACCGATGCCATTTTTAGTCCATCAATTGCAAATTCCAATATGAGAAATTGAAATAGAGGCGGAATATTAGCGTCATCTTTAATCAGGAGAAACCGCCACGCATCCGGAAGCCAATCTGGATTATTGAGCAATAGTAGAAATACAGGCGTAATAAAAGTAGCTGCTATGCTTGTAAGCATCCTAGTCAGCCGTAGATAAGTTCCCGTAATGGGAGGAAAGTAATAATCATTGGCATCCTCCATGATGCTGAAGAGAGAGGTCGGTATTACCATAACTGCTGGAGAATTGTCCACCAATATCACGATGCTTCCCTCCAGAAGACAGGCGGCGGCAGTATCCGGCCGCTCCGTATACTTAAACTTCGGAAAGGGATTCCACCAATTCCTTGGAAATAGAATCTCCGCCAAGCTCTCCTGATTCATAGTGAGGGCATCCACAGGAATCTTATTCATTCTGCGCACGACTTCCTGCACATCAGATTCCTTTACCCGGCCTTTCATATAGGCGATAGACACATCCGTCCTAGAACTTTTTCCCACCTTAAAGATGCGGAACTGCAAGTTAATATCTCGAATACGGCGGCGGATTAATGCAATATTGGGAATAATAGTCTCCACAAATCCATCCCTGGAACCACGCAGCACCTTGTCCTGATCTGGCTCATCCACGCTTCTGCTGGGATATTCCCGAAAATCTATAGCAATGATTTCCGTAAATCCATCAATCAGCATGCAGGACATTCCCGACAGGAGCATGTGGATAAATTTTTCCTGATCCGTCAGCGTGATGATGTCCACATAGGGAATCTCCTTTGCCACAAACTCCTCATATCTGGCTGGCATGTCCTCCTCTGTGATAGAATAAAAAAACTCCATCACCTTCTCAGATATGTCCCCCTTCAAAAAGCCATCCACCGCATAGAGGGTCGTCTTCTTTCCACCCATGACAAATTCCCGATTTAACATATCGAAATTATCAGGAATGTCCAGAAGTTGTGCTATTTTCTTCTTCCTCTCCTCATAACTGCCCGTAAATATATCCATCGTTTTCTCTGATTGGTGTTCACAATTTAATTTTGCTTCCATAGTCACCTCTCGTTTCTGCCTCTTGTTTTCCTAACAATATTTCCTTTTTTATCTCTTTTTATGCACTCACCACATTACTATTCGCAGTGATTTCCAAATAATCTGCACGATGTCACTCCTCATTCCAGATTGGCATTCGCAGTCATAGAGAATATATGAACCGTTTCGTCAAACTTGCGTTAGAAATGGTACTTGTACTTGCATATCGTACGATACATGGTATAATTTACTGTAAAACCAAAGCATATAGGAAGACACCATACCTATATAGGGCGATTTCCATATGCCTCATGCGCCACTGAAATGACTTAACGCAAGGAGAATGCTATGTCCATCAGCCCCATAGATGAAGAACTTTTCCAGAAAGCCTGTCAGGAAATCATTCATGCAGACAGAGAGAGAAACGGCATCGGCACTTTGCAGGAAAAAACTGTCCATGCAGTGCTGAAGCGATTCTATGAACCCGATATTTCTCATCAGGAAATCAGAATTGGAAGTTTTGTAGCAGACATTTTCCGAGGCCAGGAAATCATTGAAATCCAAACTCGAAATTTTAATGCCATGCGGCGCAAGCTGGACTATTTTTTAGAAGAATATCCCGTCACCATTGTCTATCCCATCCCCCACACAAAATGGCTCTATTGGATTGACGAGGAGACCGGAACGGTAACGAACAAAAGGAAGTCCCCCAAGACTGGAAGCCTTTACGATGCCTACTACGAACTATATAAAATCAAGCCCTATCTCTCCCACCCTAACCTCCACCTCTGCCTAGTGCTGGTGGACATGGAAGAATACCGTCTGTTAAACGGTTGGAGCCGCAATAAAAAAAGAGGATCCACCCGATATGACCGAATCCCCGTGAAGTTGGTAGATGAATTTTACATTGGCAGTCCTGGCGAATACGGCTGCATGATTCCAGAAAATCTTCCAACCCCCTTTACCTCCAAAGACTTTGCCAAAAAAGCAAAAGTCCCCCAGCGGACTGCGAATCTGGCGTTAAACATCCTAAATAGCATTCATGCCGTAACGCGAGTGGGCAAGCAAGGAAATGCCTATCTATATGAGATCGCCCCTTCTCACGAAGATTTCTGAAAAGGGTTAGAATCTTCGTACTTGCAAATAAAATCGCACGACAAAGGAGGGAACATATCGTCCCCTCCCTCTATGCCATTACTATTCACAGCCATTCATCCCCGCTTGCTATTCTGACAATTTGTACCCCAAAGAATGATCTAAGCCACGCAGGAAATGCAGTATGCTCACCATATTGATTTGACATGCGCCCATTTGCCAGATTCCCAAATAGCCCACCACCTTTTCCTCAAAATGAATGGGAAGCATCAGGACTGGCATATCGGAAGCCATATCTTTTCCCAGTTCTGGAATCATTTTTTCCAAATAGCAGTCACATTGCTGCACATTGCCATCAATTTTCACAACGGTCTTTAACTTGCTAGTGAATGGATTGATCCGATAGCGATGCTTATTGTTATTCATCCCAACATCCAAGTCATCATTCATACAGATAAAACTGTTTTCCGGCATCAGCCCGGCCACCACATCAATCACCTCGTCCAGAGATTCTTTTTTCAGAATCATTCCCTCCATGTCCGCATATCTGCGAATGTCCGCAATGCGGAGAGATTTTTCACTATTAAGCTTGCGAAGCAGCCTGACCTGATCAAATATCTGATGTTTCTGACAGCCGCAGGATTGGGATAACTGCATATGATAGCCCAGATGCAAATGATGGGAAATATTTTGACCAGATACCACTCTCTTAATCAGGTCAACAATCTTCTTGGCATCGTTCACCTCGTCGCGGACAGCCGTAGTTATCGCCGGAAAATGAAGTTTTCCCTCATCAATGCCATCAATTCCCGTCACCAGAATCTCATCCGGAACCCGGACATCCATCTCGCTGAGATAGTCGCACACTGCCACCGCCATAGAATCATTGGCACAGATGATTGCCTCTGGCGGAACTTTAGACGGATGCATAAATTCCTTCATCGCTTCAAAAGTAGGCCCCTCCCAAAATTCCCCATAGCCTACCCTGTCCTCCTCAAAGAGGATATCATTATCATCCAATACCTGTTTAAAAATATTGAGACGCTGCTCTGAAACTTCGTCCCCCTCGATGCCTGACATGAAGTTAATCTCCCTCATGCCATGATACTCCACCACATGACGCACAATCCTCTCGAAGGCCTCCTCCGTATTGTAAATCACATTATAGCATCCCTCAATCTCCATATCTACAGAGATAACTGGAACATCCTCTGCCCTGGCACGATTCACAATCTCCATCACATTCTTGCGGGAACGTATGGTCATGGAAAAGAGCAATATGGCATCTACAATGTCATAGTTGGGCAAATCATAAATGGCGGCATCCCCCTCGTCACTCTCTGACCGTTTATACAGATCAGAGTCACTGGAAAATACTAGCACATAATTTCTGCCATCTGTCAATTCCTTCACCACTCTCTGTACCAATTTGGCATGAAATGGCCGTTCCAATTCCGCCGTACAGATTCCAATTACATTTTTTCCATTATGCATAGCAGCCTCCTTTGTTTACATGTGCTGAACTACGGTAATGCTCTGGCTCATGCGTTTTCTGCATCATTTTCCAAAATACCGGGCAACATCCTTCAAATATTCAATAATAGGAAGATGCTGAGGGCATACTCCCTCACATTGCCCGCATCCAACACAGTCTCCTGCCTTTCCAAATACCTCCGTCAGATTATCATAGTATTCTCCCTGCGGCGTCCAGCCCTTCCCCTTGACCTCCTGCCTATCTGCATTGTATAGAGAAAAATACTTTGGAATGGCTATATTCCGAGGACAACCATCTACGCAATACGCACAGCCCGTACAGGGAACCGCAATATTCCCATTAATAATCTCCACCGCCCTCTTTACCAACTCTTTCTCCCGGTCATCCATAGGATGAAACTCCATCATGTAATCGGTATTATCCAGCAGCTGCTCCATATTGCTCATGCCACTGAGCACTACCGCCACATTATCCAGGCTGGCCGCAAAGCGAATCGCCCATGAAGACACGGACATATCCGGATGATGCTTGCGAAACATTTCCTCAACCTGATCCGGCACCTCAGCCAGAGTCCCTCCCTTGACTGGTTCCATGACAATCACCGGCACGCCGTGCCTCGTGGCCACCTCGTAGCATTTTCTGGATTGAACGCCCTCGCTATCCCAGTCCAGATAATTAATCTGCAACTGCACAAATTCCACTTCCGGGTGTTCCGACAATATTGTGTCCAGCAGCTCCGCACCATCATGGTAAGAAAACCCAATGTGCTTCACTAGACCTTTTTCCTTTTTCTCCTGCATCCATGAAAAGCAATCTAGCTTCTTATAGATTTCATAATGGTAGGCTCCCATGTCATGGAGAAGATAATAGTCAAAATATTCTACCCCCGTCTTTCTCAACTGCTCATTAAATATTTTATCCCTATCTTCCTCTGTCTTGATATAGTCAGCATGAAGCTTAGTAGCCAAAGTAAATTTGTCCCTAGGATAACGGCTCACCAAAGCCTCCTTGGCGGCATCCTCGCTTTTGCAGCCACAGTACATCCAAGCAGTATCAAAATATGTAAAGCCTCTGTCAATAAATTTGTCAACCATCTCCTTCGTCCGCTCCATATCAATCTTCGAGGAATCATTTGCGTCCAAAGATGGCAGCCTCATCAAGCCAAAACCTAATTTCTTTTCTGAAATCATTCTACTCAGCCAAGCCCCCTTTTCAGTCCATACCGTGCCAATAACTAAATTTCTTTAAATTTTTAAGAACATTATATCGCAATCCGTGACATCAGTTGGGGAGGAAAATACCTTTTGACCCCAACATCATTATATTAACCTATAATAAGTGTAACATTTTTTTTAGCAAAAGTACATGAGAAATTTTAATTACTTTGACTATTACTATTCTTCTATAAATTCCGTTAAATTCTTGCGGTAATGCAGGGGCAGCATGTTCCTCTGCAATTTTTCATTTTTACGGTCCGGTATGGCAATATGCTTGAAAAATGTCTTCCACAACTCCACATATTCCTCCCTCTGTTCTCCCAGCTCTGCCAGCATCTTTTCTTCCTCTGTGGTAAGAATGCGCACTTCCCAATCTCCATTTTTCTGATGGAACGCCGCCTCACCGTGCCCCTTGTCCAAAATAATGAACCACTCCCCCGCAAAGCGGTCGCTAAAATGATCCATAATAATTGGCAGAATGTGATGTTCCGGCTCAATCGTGGCCACCAATAATGCGGGATCTTTCTGCACTTCCCGAAAACGAATAAATTCCCGGAAGAAATGTGCCTCGTTAAATACTCTTCTGCGAATCTCAAACGCCCTTTTCACCCAAGGAATCTGTATGGCATCGCACACCTTATCCCCCATGCTAAAACCATATGTCAGAAACTGGTAAATGGCATCTCCCCTATCCGAATATGTGGAAACTGCCGCGCACATGACAAAGCTATATGCCCGGTTGGAAATTTTATTACGAACAGCATCTAATACGCTCTCCACTTTTTCATCAGAACTCTCTACTCTGACAAACTCCGTAAACAACTCCAGCTCGTAAATCTCATTTGCCGCCAAAGGCTGAATCTTAATATACTTGTGCCCGTATCCTGAAATGCCCGCCTCGTAAACGGCGCTGAGTACGCCGGAAATATTGTCTTCACACTGATATACCCTTACTGGCTTATCTGACATTCTATTCCCTCCCCCTTCCGGCCACTCTATACTCTTTCTTTCATTTTATCCAAACTGACATGCCGCTCAAGCGGCATTGACGCCCCAAGCGGCATTGACACCCTAGACGGCATTGAAGCTTTCAATTCCCAAACTGGAAATCATCAAATAGCGTCAGCTGCTTGTATGTCACCTTCTCCCCGAAACTTTCCATGACATTCTTATCATTTTCCAGCAAATTTCTTGTTATATAATCTTCGTCAATTTTAAGAAAATCATACATCTTTTTTCCATTGCAAATAATAAAATAAATGGCCCGCTTCATTACCACCCCCATACCCTTAAGCGCCTGATAATCCAAAGTCCCCGTTCTCCTCGCCTTCACGATGCGGGAAGCTGATTTTGCCCCGATGCCCGGCACACGAAGCAAGGCATCATAGCTGGCGGTCATTACTTCTACCGGAAACTGCTCAAGATGTCCCAAGGCCCAGTCGCACTTGGGATCAAGACAGGTGTTAAAAAACGGCCTCTCTTCTGATAAAAGTTCCGATGCCTGATATCCATAATAGCGCAGAAGAAAATCAGCCTGATACAGGCGATGCTCCCTCCTGCGCAGAGGCTGGCCCTCCACCATGGGAAGGGCGTTATCCTGATTCACATTCACAAAGGCAGAGTAAAACACCCTCTTTAAATCAAATCTCTGATATAAAGCCTCTGTCACCGCCATAATCTCATAGTCGCTCTCGCCGGAAGCCCCCACGATCATCTGGGTACTCTGCCCGGCTGGCACGAATCCCCGGCTGGTATCTATTCTGTTCCACTGAGCCAGCCCTGTACCAACTCCATTTCCTGAAGGCAGAATAATCCCCCCTGCCGTATTTTTTGCCCTCTCTTCAGATCCATTCTTTTTATTCTCGGCAATCCCAGTCTTCTCTATCATTCTCTCCTCTCTTGGACTGTCTGCCTTGGCAGATTCCATCTTTTCCACTGCCTTTCCAGCCTCCGCATTTCCTGCCTTGGCAGATTCCAACTCCTGTACTGCCTTTCCAGTCTGCCCGGGCAAGGCTCTGCCTAACCTCTTCTGGGTATGCCAGTATGCACTCTGGTTGCCCCCTTTCATTCCCAATAACTCCCGGCTCTCCGCCATTCCATTCTGAATCTGGCGCATGGGAGTGAGTATCTTTTTTCTGGTTTTATTGGGTGCCAGATTCCGCAGCCCCTGCTCCGTGGGAAGCTCCAAATTCACGCTCATGCGATCCGCATACCAGCCTGCCTCCTCCACCAAATCCGAGGAAGCCCCGGGGATGGCCTTGCAATGCACATAGCCATGAAAGCGATACTCCGTTCTAAGTTTTCTCAGTGCCTGGCAGATTAGTTCCATGGTGTAATCCGGCGTATCCACGATTCCAGAACTGAGAAAGAGCCCTTCAATATAATTTCTCCGATAAAATTCTACCGTGAGGGTACACACTTCATCAGGTGTAAATGTGGCTCTAGGCACATCGTTGCTCACCCGATTGACGCAATATTTGCAATTATAGATACATTCATTTGTAAACAAGATCTTCAACAGGGAAATGCAGCGACCATCTGCCGCAAAACTATGACAGATGCCGCTGGCAAAGGAGTTGCCCAAATACCCTTCCCTAGACTTCCTCTCCACACCGCTGGAAGTACATGCCACATCATACTTTGCCGCATCTGCGAGAATGGCAATCTTCTGCTGCAATGTGGCATTTTCTTGAAAAATCATACGCTCCCTCCTCCCAGCAAATGCGCAAAATGCCGAACACATGTTTGCTATATAATAA
Source organism: uncultured Lachnospiraceae bacterium (assembly GCA_949346185.1). GTDB lineage: Bacteria > Bacillota > Clostridia > Lachnospirales > Lachnospiraceae > Butyribacter. The sequence goes on along the minus strand of CASGVX010000008.1, from coordinate 7,928 downwards.
CACATATGTTCGGCATCGTCAAGCATTTTTCACAAAGGCAATTATCTTTTTTAATCCAATGTTACTATTCACGGCTTCTCCGCTCTTAGGGACTGTTAAAAAATAACTTTGCATTTTGCGTAAACTGGAATTTTCATCTGCAAGGCGGAGGAGGAAGTCGTAGCGGGCTACGGCGACTGACAACAACGCAGCAGATGGAGATTCCAGCAAGCAAAATGTGAAGATTTATTTCTTAACAGTTCCTTATTGCCATGCCATCATCCCCTCCCGGGATAGATCCTCTGATGGCTATTTCCCCACGGCATTCCATCACCGGGTCTTCCCAGATAGTTTCCCCCACACTGTCCACGACAATCCTGCCAGATTTAGGATTCTTGATAGAGATCACATGCCCCCTAATGTCTGCCTGCACCTCAGAATATTCAAAGGACAAATCCGTCTCCTCCATCGTACAGTTAATCAATTTCAGATCCTTGCAATAGCATAATGGCTGGGTGCCGACAATCTTGCAGTCTATCAGCGTCAGCCCCTCTGAAAACCATCCCAGATATTCCCCCTTGACAAGGCAGTTCGTCACAGTCACATTCTTACTATGCCAAAAGGCATCCTTAGTATCCAATTCGCTATCCCTAATCTCCAAATTCTCCATATACTGAAAGGAATACTTTCCCTGCATCTTCACCCGATTCAAAAGCACATCCCTGCTATCCATAAAAAGATATTCGGATACAACGTCCGAATCCTGCAGAGTAATCCTCTGGGACTTCCAGCCAAACTCCGGAGAGGCAATATGGCTATTCCTGATATGTATATCCTGACATTCCCTCACTGCCTTAATGCCCTCCAACCTGCAGTCCGTGATCTCCGCCTCTCTGGCATACCAGATAGCCGCCCTGGTTTTCTCATCCATGCAGGAATTTGCCATGCAAAATCCCTGCACATGCCATAATGGATACCGAAGTGAGAAACTGCAATTTTCCAGCCCGATATCCCTCGCCTCCTTTAAGACCGATTCCCCATCAGCCGGACCGGCAAAAACACAGTCCTCCACATCCGCATGGGATAAATGATACAGCGCCCGCTCCTCATCAAATTCTCGCCCAACAATCTTTTCCCTCATGTATATTTCCTCCTAATCAAATAAAAAAAGACAAATTATCTGCCAATCATTTAAATATTTCATGCATTTATTGTACAAGCATACCAAAAAATCACGACACAATCAATAGTCCCAACCCAATGACGGCAAACAACATTTTCCCACTCCTACATATATTATATGTAAGGAAAATATCTTGTTTCCCAGCAAGCAATTTTGAATAGGAGGTGACCCCCATGTTCTTTCTAAAAAAGAAATTGGCATGCTTCTTCCAATGCCGCCCCACCATAAACCGCCGCGCAATCTGCATCAAGCATTCCTGGGACGAAGTGGCAGCCCTGCTAGACGCTGCCTGCTGCCGCTGCAAAAAATGCTGATTTAAAAAGGAATGCCCAGTTAAACAGGGCGGTCTCTCCACCCGGTTCAAGGCATTCCTTGATTATGCTATTTCGTACTCGCTTTTATAAGTTCTCCCGAAGATGGAATCTGGAAACCAAGCCGGCAATGGTCTCCGCCTGAGCAGAAAGTTCTTGACTGGTGGCAGAGGTTTCCTCTGCAGAAGCCGAATTGCTCTCCACTACCGCTGATATCTTCTCCATTCCCGTATCTATCTCCTTCATTGCTGCAGCCTGAGCGTCAGAAGCCTTCCTTGCCTTCTCTGCCAAAACCACTGCCTCCTGCAGCTGACCCAGCATATCCTGCAATGCGCTGGTAGTATCAGCGGCAATGGCATTGCCATTCTCCACATGCGCCAAGGATGTCTCAATCAGTTTTCTGGTGTCATTAACCGCATCCCCACTCTCGTTAGCCAGTTTGCCAATCTCGCCAGCCACCACTGCAAAACCTTTCCCTGCCTCGCCAGCCCTGGCCGCTTCAATGGAAGCATTCAGCGACAGCAATGCTGTCTGATCCGCAATATTTTCAATGGTGGTGACAACCTCTGAAATAGCGCGGGAAGATTCGTTAATCTTCTCCATGGCCTCTGCAAGGGCATTCATCTTCTTGCGTCCCTGATCAGCCATCTCACCTACCGCCGCCATGCGTTCGCTGGTAAGAGCAACGCTCTGGGAACTACTTTGCACTTCCTGCGTAACCCTCTCTGTCGTATGAAGCAGCATATCCACTGCCCCCGCCTGATCAGAAGCCCCCTCTGCCAGACCGGTAGCCGTCTGTGCCAGATTATTGGATGCGCCAGAAAATTGAACCGTGGCGATATTAATTTCCGACAGCGCATCGCTGAGGGCATGGTTAATATTCCTGATAGATTCCAGAATGGGCGCTAATTCTCCTACATAACTCTCCTTCTGGCTGGTTTCAATATCAAAATTCCCACTCGCCATCTCGCTAAGGAGATCCTTGATATCCGCAATAACGCACTTCAAATTAGCAGACATATTTAAGAAAGCCCGATTCAGATCTCCCACTTCATCATCCGTATCTGCCGAAATATCAATGCTCAAATCACCCTGAGCAATACTCTGAGCCGCACGAATCGTCTTTTCCAAAGGAATGGCAATATTTTTGGAAATCGCCTTACCCAATCTGGCAGATACCATCATGGCAATCCCTACTACGGCAAATACCAGAATAATGGCGATAATGCATAGAAGAATTAATTCCTTCTGCACATTGCTTCCCCGCTCCCGCTTATTTTCAAACAATTCACTGCAGGCATCATACAATCTCTGGTAATGGGGATCCATGTCCGTCTTCATCAAATCCTGCACCCTGGCATCCTCCATGGTGCCAAGTTCCCCCATATTTGCAAATCGCTCCGACATCTGGCGGTAATTCATCAATTCCGCCTCGATTCCCCGCACCAAATCTTTGCCCTCGGAATCATGCACGGTTGATTTCACCTTATTAAAATATTTATCAAAATCTTCATTTGCCTTGTCTAAATCCTGGCGAGCCTCCTCCACATCTGCGGCTTCATTGCCGTGAACCATATCCCGCACGCAGCGTCTGGTATCAGTAAGGCTTGTCAGAGCCCTTCCCAAATCACCGGAAGCAAATCCATAATTATTCAGCGTGCTATTGGAATCCAAGCTAATCTTAACCATCAGGCCCATGGCAACCAAGCCGGAGATGCTGGCAATCACAGACACCAGCACAAATGCCGTGCGAAGTCTTTTCTCAATGCGCATAGCATTCAGCCGGGCAAAAAATCCCGGTTTCTTTTCCTTCATAGCAGACTTCTTCCCCTTCTTTTCTTTCATGGGCTTCTTGGATAGCTTTGACTCCTTGGATTCCACCTTCCTCTCCGCTTTAGCCGCCTTTTTCCTCTCTTTTCTTGCAGCCTTCCCCTTTGCCTTCTTCTCCGACTTCCCATCCGACCCACTGGGAGCATGATCAGCATCCGTCACCTGCTGCCCATCCAAATTAGCTGAACTATCCGCATCAAACTCTGCGTCTTCAGATATACCCTCATCCAATCCCTCTATGTAGTTATCCTGCATATGCATCCCTCCGTAAAATTGTCCAATTTTCAAATTGAAAACGCCCAATTTTTATCAAAATTATATAAAAATATCATATACCATTTTCATTTTTTTTGCAAGCATCTTTCACTCTGACATCCTCATGCTTCCATTATAATTATAATGGAGAAAGAGGGGGTAGCAATTTTTATTTGTGTGTAATATAATAGAGGATAGTGAATTGGCACATGGAGTGCAGATTGGAGGAAATTATGAGATTAGTTACAAGATCGGATTTTGATGGGCTGGCTTGTGCCGCTCTGTTAAAAGAGGCGGGAATTATTGATCATTGGAAGTTTGCACATCCGAAAGATTTGCAGGATGGACTGGTAGAGATTACGGAAGATGACTGCTTGGCAAATGTTCCTTTTGTGGAAGGGTGCGGGCTTTGGTTCGACCATCACAGCAGCGAGCAGGAGAGGCAGGAACTGGAGGGCAAGTATAAAGGCGAAAGTCGAATTACTCCTTCCTGTGCTCGAATTATATATGAATATTATGGCGGAAGAGAGACATTCCCTCAGTTTGATGATATGATGGAGGCAGTGGATAAGGTGGATTCTGCCAATCTTACCATTGAGGAGATTCTTCATCCGGAGGGATGGATACTTGTAGGATTTATTATGGATCCCCGCACGGGTCTGGGTCGCTGGAGGAATTTCCGCATTTCCAATTATCAGTTGATGGAGCAGTTGATCGATGCTTGTCGCACCATGACCACAGAAGAGATTCTGGCTCTGCCAGACGTGGTGGAGCGTATCGAGATCTATCATGAGCAGAGCGAGAAGTTCCAGGAGATGGTAAAAGCCCACACCAGGGTAGAAGGCAATGTGATTATTTCTGATTTGCGAGGAGTTGACCCGATCTATTCCGGAAACCGCTTTATGATTTACAGCATGTACCCGGAACAGAATATCTCTGCATGGATTGTATCCGGCCGTGGCGGCAAGGGTTGCTCCGTGGCAGTGGGCTACAGCGTGCTCAACCGTACATCTAATGTGAATGTGGGAAGCCTGATGCTGAAGTATGGCGGGGGCGGACATAAGGCAGTGGGCACCTGCCAGTTTTCGGACGAGAACATGGCAGAGCAGGTACCGATTCTTCTAAAAGAATTGGTGGAGCTGGCCGAGAAATAGCATTATGGGGGAGCGTTTTGACGCTCCCCCATGATAAATATTATGTCAAACTCCTTTCGTTCAGTTATACAATGAAGGCAGCAAATCGGGTAATTCGTTTAAACTATTTATTGATATTACATTTGGTGGTACATCACTATTATTTCTGTTCAACCAAATTGCACGTATTCCTAAATCAATACAAGGATATATATCTGTCATCAAGTCATCCCCAACATATATATATGTATTATTACTACTGTATTTTCTTAACTCTTCAAAAAAACCATAATCAGGTTTCGCTATTTTCATCTCACTAGCATATTTTTTTACAACAAAATACTTTTCTATGTCTGTCATTTGTATTTTATTTTGCTGCTGTGACATTTCACCATTACTGGCAATTCCTTTTTCTCTTTCATTCAATTTTTCTAAACAAGTTTTTACATCATCAAAGAGAACCCAACTTGCTTCAAGTTTTTTCTTATACTCATTAAAAATAAACTTAGATTCTTCAAAGGATATCATTTTATCTTCCACCCGAAAAAAATCCATTATTCTCATTGCACCTTGTTCTTCAAAGGAAAGATTATTTGATAAATATTGTGAAAAATATTTACTTGAAATATCTTTCCAAATCTTAGAGTAATCTTCTACCTTTATTCTATAACTTTCCATGATAAATTTTATTGCTTTTTTTTCGCTTGCGCTATAATCTACTAATGTATTATCTATATCAAAAAAAATCATAGTAATTTACCTTTCTGCAGCTTCCTGCAAACAAATATTATATATAGAAAACTTTGGTATGAATAATAAATTGTTCTCATAACGAGAAAAGAGGGGGCCACATTTCTGTGGCACCCTTCCTGTTTTCCATCCTTTGGTAAAGCTCTAAAGGAATTATTTTACTTTCTTGTATCCAGATTTCTTAATCTGTGCAACCGTGTATTTCTTGTTTGCCTTCTTGCCAGAAACCTTGATGGTCTTCTTGCATCCCTTGAATGCGCCCTTGGATACTTTCACCTTCTGTGAAACGCTAACCTTGGAAAGCTTCTTGCATCCCTTGAATGCTGACTTGCCGATGGATTTCACCTTGCTGCCAAGGGTAATCTTGGAAAGGCTTGTGCATCCCTCGAATGTGCTGGCAGCCACAGATTTTACTTTCTTATTGTAAGTAACGCTGGTCAGCTTCTTGCATTTCTTAAATGCGCTGGAACCAATAGATTTAATCGTGGAGCCTACTTTCACTTTCTTCAGCTTCTTGCTGTTCTGGAATGCCTTTGCGTTGATGCCCGTGACATCATACTTGCAAGTGCCGTTCGTTGCTACGGAAACAGTAGACAAAGAAGACTTCTTTGCTGCTGCGGGAGCAATGCCTGATATCACTACCTTGCCCTTTTTTCCATTACTCATACTTCTCTCGGTAACTTTGTACTTGAAATCTCCGGCAGTAAAGGTCTGGTCAACCATCGGACCATTCGCCACTGGAACTTCAACTTTCTGTTTCCCAAAGTCTATGCCAGAGATTGTGAACTCGATCTTCATGCTCTTCTTAGGGAATCTCTTATACTTGGCCGCCTCACAATCCAAGACACCTGAAGTTTTGTGATTTCCTGAATAAGTATCAAAGATAAAGAAGTCAAGCACGCCATTGTTAGTCTCTTCCTGCTGATTGTATGGAGCATTTGCCAATGTAGCAAACGGGGTGGTTTCCCCGTCAAAATAAACTTTTACATTGGTACACTTTACATTTTTCTCAGAAACGGGAATATCTGTACAGATATCAAGCATATTCCACCGGGGATTGTCTTCGCTTTTCATTCCGGGAAAACCAGTCATAGGCAAGTTGGTCATTTCCATGGTGTATGTGCCATTATCTGTAATTTTGTTGTCTGCATCCTTGATGCCGGCATCAATCACTGGTTCTTTCGCATCTGCGTTGTTTACCAAAATATGTTTCAGATAATTATACGTCACCTTTTTGTCATTGACTTCTACCTGATAGTCTTTTCCTCCATTCAATCCTGCTTTGGAATCTGCCCAGTTTGCACGAGATGCCCATGATCCATTTACTTGAAATGCCGTATAAGCACTGTAAACAGCCTTCTCAGCCGCCTTGACTGTCTTTGCACTCTGGGGAGCAAATGAGACAGCCCCTGTGATTGCCATGGCTGATGTCAGTACCAGAGCCATGGACTTTTTAAAAAGTTTTCTCATGAAAAACCCTCCTTTAAAATAATATTGATGTCGTATTTTGCTAATCAAGTGGAGAATTCGCAAAAAACTGCTCCACGGATTAGCCGGTTGATGTCATTTCAGCAAACCCTTGAACACAAGAGATATGCATGAAAAACAAAAATGCCCGCTGCATTTCTGCCTGTCCTTTTTCGCTATGTTGCTGCTGCACATCGTGATACCATACAACAATATATTAGTAACGCTTATATTTTACATTATAACGAAATCTTTGGCAAGATGGTGGCAAATGTTTTTTTTACATATAGTAAAATATGGATACAAGAAATTATTATACTTTCTTGTATCCAAAAGCACATGCTGTTTTGTAATTTCTTGCATACGAATCAAAGATAAAGAAGTCAAGGACGCCATTGTTTTGCCATGTTTGAATTTTTTTAAGGATTATTTAATATTTGTTCTGGTATACTCAGGGCAAAAGAAAGGAGTGAGAGCATGTATTTTCAAATATTAGAGCGGGATTTGAAGAGAAGGAGAACGATGAATGTCATTTTGCTGATTTTTATCATGCTGGCGGTCACATTCATTGCAAGCAGCGTCAATAATATGGTGTCTGTCATGACAACCCTGGATTCCTATTTGGAGAAAGCGAATGTTCCAGAATACTGCTTCTCGACCATGGACGGCAGAAGCCAGTGCCCTGATGTATTTCGTGAGCGTGTACGAGGAGGCAGAGGGGGTTAAGGACGATGAATTCCCTAGCATTTATGGGCGCGGTAGAATCAACCCATTCAGTTTGTCATCCTTCTCCATCTTAGCACTGAGGATAATAATGGGTACATCCCCCAGTTTCCGAATGCCGGAGCACACTGCAAACCCATCCATTCCCGGCAGCATGATATCTAGGGCATTTTCAAGCAGCGATATTCCATGGAGGAAGTGGTAGCGGGAAATCTGCGCATTGATAAGGAGAAGCGGATCGTATATAGTGTCTGCTCATTAAGTGGCATTTTAAGCACAAACGCTGAATGTTAGTTC
>CASGVX010000007.1 GCA_949346185.1 uncultured Lachnospiraceae bacterium | reverse complement strand
GATTTTGTCCGATTTTTATTGTATTCATTGGCTTGTCTCCTTTTAAATTGGAAATGATGCTTGAATTTTGAGATGTTTTTCAGAAAGACTGTGCCCATTATATCACGGTTTGCTTGAGCAAAAAATGGTCTGGGAGATATTTAAAAAATTTTTTAGCAAAGATACGGTTACCGTCAACATGCATGTGCTAATGAACTAGCGCATATGGAGATTATTGCCGCAATCATCCACCAGCTGACCAAAGACCTGACGCCAGAAGAAATCAAAGCCTCCGGTTTTGACAAATATTATATTGATCACACTCTGGGCATCTGGCCTCAGTCCGCTGGCGGTCAAGAATTTAGTTCCCTGCAGTTCCAGAGCACTGGAGATACCATCACGGATTTGTACGAAGACATGGCGGCAGAACAGAAGGCTCGCCTGACATATGACAATATTCTCCGCATCATAAAGGATCCTGAAATCGCCGACCCCATTCGTTTCTTGCGGGAGAGAGAAATTGTACATTTCCAGCGTTTTGGTGAATCCCTGCGCAGAGTGCAGGACGATCTGGACAGCAGGAATTTCTATGCTTTCAATCCGCAGATTGACAACAAAACGTGCTAGTGCAACGAAAACTATGTCTTTGATATATTCATATAGGATAATTGATTCAGATACAGGGAAGAAAATCAACAGCGTAGCGGTGGCTACAGCTAGATTGTCAGACGCAGTATCTGAACAATGAAGCAAGTGAATATGTCAGTTACTTAATATTCATTGTACTGGTCTGACTCTGCGGTTTGCAATACCCTGGGGGAACTGATTCCGAACTGGTCTCCCGGGGATTTTTTCGTATAAGAAACTTCGCCACAGCATAGTGGTTCACCGACAAATATTTTCGGAAAAACTTCTTGCAAGGGGATGCGCTAGTATTCTTCTTTTTATCTATTTTTGACTTTCTCCACAGAAAAGAATATAATGGAAGTTAAATATGCTATTACAGCAAATTTTCCCAAATATGAATCTATATGCCAACAATGGTCTTGTCAGGCAAGGGATGATGAAGGCAATAATTGAATCGCTGTGATAGTAGCACGAAAATACAGAATGGAGAATGAAAACACTATGAAAACAGGAAGCGAAGGCATTTTATTGCCAGTTTACTTTATCATGATCGGGGTGGCAGTTTGCTTGAATGTATTTAGCGGTTCCGGTTACGACCCGGTAAATATCGTAGTAAACATCTGCATGTTTCTGATTATCGGATGCATTATCCTCTGGGCAAACACTCGGTGCTTCATGCCGGTAAGCCGAATGGTGGCACGGATGCGTTACACCATACAGACCATCGAAATTGACTTCGACAAATCTGAATCTTACCTGTGGCGAAAATACAAGAGCAAGACCAAGCTTTTTGACAACAAGTTGCTGGACGAGCGGTTCAATGAATACAAGCTGGAAAGCATGCGGATGAGCATCCTGTCCGAACACGGCCTTCGCTGCGATATCGAGGACTACATCAATGAATATTTTATTGATGCTACGATAAAGAAGGGAATGCTTAGCATCATCCCCGGAGTTCTGACCGGATTAGGCATTCTGGGTACATTCGTAGGCCTGTCCTTCGGGCTGCAGAATTTTAATACTGGCACAGCGGCGGCAATTACTAACAGCATCGCCCCCCTGATGGACGGCATCAAGATAGCCTTCCACACTTCCATTTACGGAATGGTATTTTCCCTGATTTTCAACTTCGTATATAAGAAGAACTTGGAAGATGCATATCGGACAGTGGACAAATTCTTAGAGACTTATCACAAATACGTGCTGCCAAAGGCAGAGAGTGATAATATTCAGGTATTGGTAAATTCTATCGATGCCATGGGAGAGAAAATCGCTGACTGCATCGCTGAGGCCATGCAGCCCACGCACCACAGCTTTTATGGAAATGGTGCCGAGCCAAATATAAATGGATATGAAAATGATTCCGACCCAGCAATGGATGGATATGAAAATGATTCCGACCCAGCAATGGATGGACATGGAAATGATTCCGACCCAGCAATGGATGGATATGGAAATGATTCCCAGCCAGCAATGGATGGATATGAAAATGATTCCCAACTGGCAATGGATGGATATGGAAATGATTCCCAGCCAGCAATGGATGGATATGGAAATGATTCCCAGGCGGCAATGGATGGATATGGAAATGATTTCCAGTCAGCAATGGATAGGTATGATAATGATGCCGACACGGAGTAAAATATACTATCAAATTGCTTTTGGAAAAAATGATTCTATTATAGCAACACCAGAATACATATTACTTCGGCGATGAAATATCGTAATTTTTACTTATCTAAATTTCCGGCCACATTCTGTCAAAAACTCGATGTAGCACCACTACACTTGCGTTTTTTGGCAGATATATCCGAAAATTTATACTTTGCCAAATCTTGTGATATATTTCCGAAGTAATAGTTTAGAAATGAGGTAAATTATGCGCAGCAAACATAGGCGGGAAGAGGAAGAAACCAGTTACTGGCTCTCCTATTCTGACATGATGGCAGCACTATTGCTGATATTTATACTGATTATCTCTTTTACCCTCCTGCAATCCCAGACAGTCTACGAGGAGAAGGAAAATGAACTGATTGCTCAAAAGGAACTGGTAGAGGAGCAGCAGGAGCAGTTAGACGAACAGCAGGAACAGTTGGACAAGTTAATCGGCATTCGCAAGGAGCTAATCGAGGCATTAAAGCAGGAATTTGAAGGCTCTGACCTAAGCGTGGCCGTGGACTCCAAGACTGGCTCTATTGCCTTGGATTCCAGCATCCTCTTTGATTCCGGACAGTTTTCCCTAAAGACCACGGGGGAGGATTTATTAAAGAAATTCCTCCCAAAATACATCAAGGTACTGACCAGCAAAGACTTCAAGGATTACGTGTCCGAAATAATTATCGAGGGACATACTGACAGCCAGGGAAGTTATCTATTCAATCTGGAACTTTCTCAGAAGCGGGCGCTATCCGTATCTTCCTTCTGTCTTGATACGGAAAAGAATGTACTGTCCCAACCCCAGGTTGACCGTCTGCGCAAGATTGTAACTGCCAACGGAAAATCCTATAGCAATCCCGTGTTGGATGCCAATGGCAGAGAAAATCAGAACGCCTCCCGGAGAGTAGAATTTCTATTCCGCTTGAAGGATGAGGAAATGATTAATGACATGAGCCAGATATTGAACGAGTGATGAAATATAAGGAGAAAATCAATGCCGGAACTTGAAATCATCGCCCATATCCACACAGATTTTCCTGAAAAGTTCGGGATACCCAGACAGAGCGGGCTAGTTCCTGAACTCGCAGGGAAAATCATTTTTCAAGAAAAATATCGGAGAGAAGAAGCGTTCCGGGGCTTGGAAGAATTTTCCCACATATGGATGCTCTGGCAATTCTCGAAGGCACTGCGTCAGGACTGGACGCCCTCTGTCCGCCCGCCAAAATTAGGGGGAAATGCGAGAAAGGGCGTATTTGCCACCCGCTCCCCCTTTCGTCCCAACGGCATCGGCCTTTCCTGCGTGAAATTAGATGCCATCACACACGAGAAGGAGAACGGCCCCGTCCTCTATGTATCGGGAATAGACATGATGGACGGCACGCCCATCTACGACATCAAGCCCTATCTTCCCTATGCGGACAGTCGGCCAAACGCATCCTGTGGATTTGCGGATTGCGAAGATCAGGATTCCCTAACTGTAAGCATTCCTTCCTCCTGTGCAGAAAATATCCCCGGGAAGAGGCTATCCGCCCTGACGCAGCTTCTGGCACAGGATCCCAGACCGGCATACCAGACGGATGCCTCTCGCATTTATGGCCTCTCCTATGCAGGGTATGAAGTGAAATTCCGTGTGGAAGAAAATACATTGTACGTAATGTCAATAGAACAGCAACTAAACTAGCAATAGTAGCCTCGTACAACATGTTGCTATTCAAAGTAACTATTACTTCGGCGGTAAGCAAAATCTTGCGATATTTAACTTCCGAAGTAATACATCATAGCAAATTACAGTCACAAGTAATAATATGGGTAAGTTTTTTTAGGAGGACTTAGGATGTATCACGATATGGCAGACGAACTGCAAGAGCAAATCAAGGAAGACAGGGAAAAGCACTGGATTAATCCCCATGCCTTTCGAGACAAAGATATCCTGCGGCGGGACGAAACCCACGACCAGCCAAAATTGTGGCGGCCGGCTTTCGTGCGGGACACGGAAAAGATAATGCATCTGCCCTTTTACAACCGTTATTCCGACAAAACCCAAGTATTTTCCCTCTATAAAAATGATGACATTTCCCGGCGGGCGCTCCACGTCCAGCTTGTATCCCGCATTGCCCGGAATATCGGCTCCATGCTGGGGCTTAACTGCGATTTGATCGAGGCCATTTCCCTAGGACACGACATCGGGCACACCCCTTTCGGCCATGCGGGAGAACGCAAGCTAAATGAACTCTATCATGGCAATACCGGGAGGTACTTCAACCACAATGTACATAGCGTGCGGCTGCTGGACACCATCTGCGTGCAGAACCTAAGCCTGCAGACCTTGGATGGCATCCTGTGCCACAATGGGGAAATGGAACTGGAAGAATATCGCCCCCAGCCCTATGCGGATTTTCACATATTAGATAAGAAAGTAGAACTCTGCTATACGGAGGAATCTGCTGTGAAAAAACAGGTTCCCGCCACCTTGGAAGGGTGCGTCATGCGAGTTTCCGATATCATTGCCTATCTGGGCAAGGACAGGCAGGATGCCATGAAGCTGAATTTATTTCCTCAAGAGCCAAATTACAAGGGAAATATCATCGGCACCACCAACGCAGAGATTATCAACAATATGATCGTAAATATTATCGAGAATAGTTATGGCAAAGATTATCTGCGCATGGATGAAGACTACTTTGAGGAATTTTCCAAGGCAAAGACAGAGAATAGCGACTGGATTTATAGAGACGAAAAGACCGACCGCATTTATCAGGACGTCCTGAATCCCATGATGGAAGAACTTTATTTTCAACTTCTGAAGGATGCCAAAAGCATGGATGAGCATAGCATCTTCTATCGGCACCACATTGCATACATTGAAGATATCACCAAGTATGCCAGAAAGGGGAAGGACTGCCCTGATTATCGGGAGACGCCGCCAGATGACATGGTGGTAGACTTTATCGCCGCCATGACAGACGATTATATGATTGATTTGTACCGCCACCTTTTTCCAAAGGGACGCTATCAAGTGACCTACCAAGGATACTTCCATGATTGACATTTTTCTGCAAATTTGTTAGAATGTCTGCGGTTATTATTCACCAATACAAGCAAAGCATAGAAATGAGGAGAAGAAAATGAAGAAAAAAATACTCGCAATCACTTTGTGTACGGCATTGTCAGCGGCCACCCTCACGGGCTGCGGCGGTTCAGCCGTAAAGAAACTGGCAGACACGGCCAAAGAAATTTCGGAGCAGTCTGACGCAACATCCACGCCCAATGGCCCAACAGCCACGCCGGCGCCTAAGGAGACCGCTCTTGCCATGAAGAAGACTGGAAAAGTAGGCGACTGGAAATTCACGGTAAAGAAACTGAGCACAAAGAAGACCATCAAGACAAGCAAATATATGGAAGCGAAGGCATCTGATGGAAACCTTCTGGTACTTGCCACGCTCAGCGTAACAAACGATGGAAAGAAGGAAGCAACCTTCCTGCCTCGCGTGGGACGAGAGGATACCATGATGACGGCAAAGCTCATTTACAAAGACAATTATGAATACCAGCCTTCCTCCATCACCGGCTACGATAAGGACATGGCAGCCAAAAGCATCAATCCGCTTTCTAAGAAGAGCGGCATTATCGCATTCGATGTGCCCAAGAAGGTGGCAAAAGACCTGAAATCCTGCAGAATCCGCATCGGCACCAAAAGCGAGGCAATCGTTTTTTCCGCTAAATAATACCTTGTCAACAGATGATTCGCTGGAAATAGCATATCATATCCATTCCCAGAGGAGGAGTGATGACCACGCCCATGTTTGAACAAAAGAATGATGCGATATCCGCTCAGCGGTTTATTGATACCCCCGGTGCAGATATTAAAGAAGATTTTTTATATGTACAGGAAACGGGGCTTTTAAAAAACAGAAAGCCTAATGTCAGCCATCGGGAAAAAATGGACTCCTACCTTATCATTTACGTGCTATCGGGAGAAGGATTCTTTACTTACCGCAATAAGAAAGTCAAGGTATATTCTGGCGCCTGCTTCTACATAAACTGCCAGCAGCCATACACCCACGAAGCCCTAGAGGGAAACCCTTGGGAACTGATCTGGGTGCATTTCAATGGAAAGCCTGCAAATCAGTTTTATGAATATTTCACTCAGCGCTGCGAGAATATTTTTTATCCGGAAAATCCCATGAACACCATGGATACCCTGAGAGAAATATTTCAAAACACCCAGGACAAGCCTATTTACTACGAGCTGAAGAATCACCATCTGATCACCACATTATTAACGGAATTGATTACTTGCCAGAAGCAGCGGAAAAAATCTTTCCAGCATATCACCACGGATCAAAAATTAGGCGAGATTCAGGCTTATCTGGAAAAGAATTACATGCAGCCCTGTTCCCTAGAGAGGCTGTCCAAGCAGTTCTATATGAGCAAATACTATCTCAGCAGGGAATTTAAGCAGAGGTATGGGGAGGGCATTTCTTCCTACCTGACCAAGCTGCGCATCACTCGCGCTAAGGAATTGCTGCGTTTTTCCGACTTGAGTACCAGTGAAATTGCCTCTGCCTGCGGCATAAATGACAGCAACCATTTTCTAAAGACATTTAAGAAAGTAGAGGGCGTAACGCCTACAGAATTTCGTAAAAAATGGAGGGAATGAAAAGGGACGCTATGCCAAAGGGAACTTTGCCCCCTTTTCATCTCCTCTGCTCCTTGAGAAATTCATCTAAAATATCACAGGCCAAGCCAATGAGTTCCGGGCAGGGCCTTTTTTTATAATAATTCTCCGTCCTAGCCTCCGGGATGGTGTCTGTGAACTCCGCCATCTTCAAATCTGCCCCCAATCCTGAAGACGCTTCCTGCCCCTTTCTGGGAACAAGCCCCAGCAATTCCTTGCAATAGATGCTGTCTCCGCCATTCTGCTCGCGGTAACGTCTGGCAAGCATCTGCACCACATCATAATTTGCCTTCTTGCCGGCAGCATCCTTTCCCTGAGTGGCTCCCGTTTCCAGCCCGGCCACCAAAAGCATCCCTGAAAATGCGCCGCAGATCTCCCGCATCCGTCCCATGCCCGCCCCGAAGGAGGCCGCTATCCGACATGCCATTTCCGGAGCAACTCCATAGTCCTCCGCATATGCAAGAAACACCGACTGGGAGCAATTATATCCCTCTCGAAAATGCGCCATCGCCTTCTCTCGCTTTGTCATCATTTCCCCCTATTCTTCTAACTGTTGCGCCAAATCATGAAGTTCTGTCACCATATCCATCACTTCCGAAGCAGTGTTATCATTCTGCTCGCTGCTTGCGAAGGTCTCGCTGGAATGCGCTGTCACCTCCTCGGTGATGGCTGATACTGTCTGGATATTCTCAATAATCCCCGCATTTGCCCCTGCCAGCTCTCCCACAGCAATGGCAAGGTTCTGAGCCTGAGCCTGAATATCGCCGGAAACCCGCTCCACGCTCTGGAAGCTCTCTGCAGTCCGGGACGCTTTCTTTCCCTGTACATGATTGTATTCCACAAGGTTGTTGATGGCGTCAACCACTTCCTGAATCTCTTGTGAAATATTCTGAATGATGGAGGTAATCTCCGTGGTGGCTTCGCTGGTCTGCCCCGCCAAAGAAGATATCTCCCCGGCTACCACCGCAAAGCCTTTTCCAGCCTCCCCTGCCCTTGCCGCCTCAATGCTGGCATTTAGGGAAAGCAAACTGGTCTGGGTGGTAACGCCCTCTATGACGCTGATAATAGTTCCCATTTTCTCTGCATATTCACTCAGCTTCCTCAACTCATCCGTGGCTTTTCTTCCCGCCACATTCGTCTGCTCCACCTGCTCCATCAAGTTGTGCAGATTGTCATGTCCAGCCACAATCTCTTGGTCTGCCACTCGCATATCCTCTGAAATCGTTTTAGAAATTCCCTCCACCCTGCCAATATGTTCCTGAATGACTTCCGTCTTCTCCAACGGGCAACTTGGACGAGGAAAACACCCTGCGCACCATGAGCATTCTGAAGAATATCGCAAGGGAATGTCTCGTGATCCTGGTATCCCACGAGCGGCGAATTGCCAATTTTTTTGCAGACCGCATTATCGAGATTCGGGATGGGGAAATTACCAAGGACTACATGAATGCAAAGGAAGATGCCTACGAGCGGATGGACGACGGCAATATTTACCTGAAGGATTTGGAAGAGGAACACCTCTTTTCTGAGGATGGCGCCTTTATTTGCTTATATGATAATCCAGAGGAATCCGAAAATCATACGCCCATCAGATTAAATCTGGCATGGAAGCACGGAAAACTTTACATCCAGAATCTGACAGACTGCGATGTGATTCTTGCGGGCGCGGAAGCAGGCTGCGAGATGCTTCATACCCACCGCCCCAATGTAGAGATGACGGAAGTGGAGAACTTTGAGTTTTCTCTGCCCCGGCTGAAAAACCATACTTCCGCAAGGCTTGGCTTCCGGGAAATCTGGAAATTGGCTATCGAAAATATCCGGCTCATGGGAAAAAAACAGGCATTTATCATCGGAATCCTTCTTCTCACGGGTGTCATGATGACCATCAGCCTAGCGAACTTTACCAATAATTTCTTCTACAACGAGCGCTCCGTGCTGAAAAATGATTCCCACTATATCAATATCAGTTTCGAGCCGGAATATGAAATGGAAGATTCAGATTTTTACCGCTCCGTGCGGGGATTCTTTGAAAAGCACTTTATATCGGGAGACTATTCGGACGTTTTCAAATCCACGGGAGGAAAACTTCTTCTCCACTATGATGGATTCAACCAGCTTAACAGCCTGAATGTGGAGTTTGAGGACATGTCCTATGTGGATGTCAAGCATCTTTCAGAAAAGGATCTGGTCTATGGCAGAATGCCGAAAGACATCTCGGAAATCGTAGTAGACCAGTGGCTGATTGACCGCTTTATGGACAAGGAAAATCCATACCAGACCATATTTTCCAAGCCCGAAGATTTCCTTCATGCTAAGCTGACCAATACTATCACTTCTGATCAGCTGGAAGTAGTGGGAATCTGCAATACCAACGAGCCCAGCATCTATATTTCCCAAAACAAGGCACTGGGATTGACGGTAGGTGGGTATTCTATCGCAAGCGTAAGCCAGCTGCAGAAGAAATATCCAGGTAAGTATGATGACTTGAACCTGAAAACAGGAGAACTCCTAATGGCACAGACCAAATATGAGGATTACGATATGCGAAAGACCAGCTCCTTCCATATGGCAAACGGAAGGGAATATGAAATCATGGGGAACTTCCCTGATGAATTTAACGTAGACTATGTGCTAAATGATTTAGACTGCCTGACCATCCGAAACGACTATATCATTGGAACCAGTCAATTTCAGGTATATACGAAGAATCCCAACAAAGCAATCAAAGAACTCCGTCAATTTGCGAACGAATATAAGGAAGGCCTTTTGATTGCATTAATTAATCCGAACAAGGGACAGATGGCAAAATACGAGAAGAGCCGAGAGGATTCCGTTTCCTCCCGCAATTTAATCGCAATAGCGGCGGTAATCATCTCCCTGTTTATCATCTATTTTATGGTAAAGTCCAACGTATCCGCCCGCACCGAGGAACTGACGGTATACCGGCTGATCGGCATTGAGAAAAACAGCATTATCCAGGCTTATCTGCTGGAAATGTTCCTCGTCACCTCATACACGGTGCTCCCTGCCGTGCTGATAACCAGCGGCGTGATTCGATTCATCGGCTCCATTCCTTCTCTGGAGCTGGGCATGATCTTCCCTTGGTGGTGCGTGCTGTTGCTGCTATTCGTCATGTATCTATTGAACTTAATCATCAGCATACTTCCTGTGAGAAGTATCCTGTCCCGTCCTCCGGCGGCACTGGCGGCAAAGTAAGTTATGCGCCAGTGCGGAGTGTCGGGGACATCGACCTCCAAAAAAAGGGCGGCATCCATAACGGTGCCGCCCTTTTTTTGGAGGGTGCTGCATGTCTTCTTCCTTCCGCCGCTCCCCATTGCCCCTACTCTGGCTCTACCGTGGGAGCTGCCGTAGATTCTCCATTATTCACTGCTCTGGTAAAGCTCAGATTGGCACTCTTCTTCTCCAGCACGTTGTACTCATAACTGCCCTTTACCGTCACGCCGCCTTCCGCCTCCGCGGAAAACTCTATTTTCAATGTATCGTTATTTTTCTCCTTCAAGCTATATATCGCTGCGCTATTCTCCGAAAACGCAATATCATTTTCATGAAACTGCTGAAATAATTTCCCCAAATTCTCTGTCCCATCCTCCTGACTATAATATGCCGTCTTCCGCTGGGTATCGTAAATCACAAAAGTGCGGGACTTAGTGCCATTATAAATCAGCTGGGCATAACGGTTGGCATCCTCCCCCATGGCAGGCACCCACAAAAGGTCGCAATAATATCCCTTCACATCCGTGAATTGTACCTGAGAACCTCTGGGCGACAAAGTGACGGACTGGATTTCCTCGCTGGAAGTGCTATCTCGCTTTGTGGATACCATAATCGCCGTGCCGCCATCCTCCTTCGCCAGCGTGTGATCCTTTGCCTCTCCCTGAGCCTGAGGATCTCCTCCATCCTCACTCTGCTCCTTTAATTTTTCCACATCTTCTTTCGTGTAATTCTTTGGCTCATAGGCAGCCTGATCCTTATTCCATTGATAATACTGCTCCTTACTGCCCATGGGAACGCTAAATACCCCCTCTACCCCATCCGCTGCAGCAAATTTCACCGACTCCTCTCGATCCTTTTCCAGAGACACAGAAGTAATCCCCTCTTGGAGTACCTTCAATTCCTTTTCCTCCACATTGACCAGAGTGCACTGGCACACTTGGGAATCCTGAATTTTCGGCTTATCCTTGTCCCCCTCAAACAATTTGCCAAATTCAGCCTCCGTCAATGCCTGCTTCTGCCCCAAGATAATTTCCTGAATGCTGTCTCCGTTATAGTCACCGATTGCCAGTTCATATCCCTCGGAAAAATGATAACTCTTCATCACCGATTTGCTGAAAACTTCATCCATATCCATGCTGTCTATTTTATTTTTCACATCATCATACATCACCAGAGAAAATTTCCCATCGTAGCCCCCCCCGGAGCCATCCTTCTCGCCCTCCCCCATCTCCAGCTGGATGACCCGGTTTAATCCATTGGGAGACTGGGTACTTCCCTTGGCAATCACCTGATTTTTTCCATCCTCAAATAATTTCTCTGCCGTCTTCTCGCCCTTCCTCGATGCCGATTTGCTATCTTCCATCCACACCCTCTGCAATGGCGACAAGAAAAAGAGCAGGGCGCAGGTTGCCAGCAGGCAGCCATACGCAGACAGTGCTCCGCCGGATGCATACCATTTCTGATACATCATTCTCTTTGCCCGACCTTCCGGATTCCTCTCAAAAATAGTTAGGAAACAATATATATTGGGAGATTTTTTCTCTGCCAAATTACCAGCTTCATCCTTCCTGTATGTTTGCCTCTTTCGGAAATTCAAAATTCCCTGAGCATATTTCTGCCGGAAACGATCCGAAACCTGAGTCATCACCTTCTCATCGCACCAAATCTCGTTGTCCCGATTCCAAAAAAAATAATACAGCCACATCACGGGGTTAAACCAATACACTACCGTGATGAACACCACCAAAAAACGACGCACGGGCTCCATTTTCCGGCTCTCCATGTGGCGAAGCAGCCAAGTAGTCTCCCCTGTTTGATACCCTTTGGGAAGGTAGAGCCTTTTCCGAAAAACGCCTAATTGCACGGGAAGTTCAATAGCCGGGGATTCATAAATATTTTCACCAATCTCCCCAGCCTTTGCAAAATATTTTCGCAGATTCCTCTGGGTGAGGGCAAGATGGAGGAGCAAAATAGCCATGCCCGCAACCCAGATTACACTGCATCCTTTAAAGGCGGTAGTGGCAGTGATACGCCTCCTGAAGATATCGCTCCAATGAAACACCATGCCGCCCACGCCCTGCATGGCAAAACCTAGGCGATTCAACAGCATATAATAATAATGGCTTATGCGGGGAATCACAAAAAGCAGGCTGGTCATTGCGAAGGGGCATAAGCTCCGCAAGTACAATAGCCTCCACTCCCACATCATGTATTTTCTTTCATGCCTTCTCATAAACAGCCGTGCAAGCAGCACCAAAGGCAGCGCAAAAACCATTAGCAACGCCATAGATGCCACAAAAAAGAAAGCCCGATATATCATTTCCATATATATTTCCTCATCTATCTATTTTATTTCTGCCTGCGAGGGCCAAATCCCCCATTGACAAGTAAATATGCCAGTTACTTAATATTCGCTGTACTAGAAATCAGTTGTGATAAGTATAGCATAGCAGAAAGTAATATTCAAAACCAAATTAATGGATTTTTTTTAGCCAATTATGGTACAATGTTACTATTCACGATTCAATGCCGCTAGGCAGCGGGGATATCCCATGAGAAGATGAATAGTTGTGAATAGTAACGGTGCAATGAATCATAACCATTGGAGGATTAGTATGAGACAAGGATTTATTAAGGTGGCGGCTATCACCCCGGATTTACAGGTGGGGGATGTGCCATTTAACACGGAAAAAATGATAGAGCAGATGAAACGTGCAGCGGCAGAAAAGGCAAAACTGGCAGTCTTTCCGGAACTGTCCCTGACAGGCTACACCTGTGGAGATTTATTTTTGCAGGACAGCCTTCTGCAGGGCGTCTACATGGGATTAAAGGAAATCTTGCAGGCATCTGCTTCTATGGACATGGTGGTGCTGGTAGGCTTCCCATTCTATATCAGAAATTCTTTATACAATGTGGCTGGCGTGATTTTCCAAGGAAAACTGCTGGGAATCGTGCCCAAGCAGTACCTTCCCAACTATTCTGAATTTTATGAGGCAAGACATTTTTCCCAGCCGGAAACTGGCTACGAATATATCAATCTCTCCTCTCTGGGAGAGGATGGGGAAATGATTCCCTTTGGCACCAACTTGACTTTTCAGGCCAAGAATCTCCCCGCCTTCCGCCTGGGCATTGAAATATGCGAAGACCTCTGGATGCCCATACCGCCTTCCAGCCATCACGCCACAGCCGGAGCCACAGTGATTGCCAACCTCTCCGCCAGCGATGAGACTACGGGAAAAGACTTGTACCGCCGAGAACTGGTGCAGAATCAGTCTGCCCGCCTAGTGTGCGGCTATATTTATGCAGATGCCGGGGAGGGGGAATCCTCCACCGATCTGGTCTTTGCCGGACACAATCTCATTGTGGAAAATGGCAGCCTGTTAGTCCAGTCTGAGCGTTTCCAAAATGGAATGATTGTGAGTGAATTGGATTTGGGACGCCTGATAAGCGAACGCCGCCGCATGAGCACCTATCCCACCGTGGGAAGCGGAAAAGAGTACCTGAATGTGTCTTTTTCTTTTTCCGAAATCCAAGAGACCTCTCTCTCCCGGCAATATCCTCGAACTCCCTTCGTTCCCCAGAATAAAGCGGAGAGGGATCGAAGATGTGACGAGATTCTAAATATTCAAGCCTTGGGCTTAAAAAAGCGCCTGTCCCACACCGGAAGCAAAAGCGCCGTGGTAGGCATTTCCGGGGGATTGGATTCTACACTGGCCCTTCTCGTGACCGCCAAGGCATTCGATATGCTGGGGCTTGACCACAGTGGCATTCTCTCTGTGACCATGCCCTGCTTTGGCACCACGGACCGCACCTACCAGAATGCCTGCCAGCTCACGCGTATTTTGGGTGCCACATTGAAGGAAGTACCTATCCATGAGGCAGTAGAGCTTCATTTCCGGGATATCGGACATGATTCCGGCGTGCAGGATATTACCTACGAAAATTCTCAGGCAAGACAGCGTACGCTAGTGCTGATGGATCTGGCGAACCAGTCTGGCGGAATGGTTATCGGCACTGGCGACATGTCGGAACTGGCTCTGGGCTGGGCGACCTATAATGGCGACCACATGTCTATGTACGGGGTCAATTCCTCCGTACCCAAGACGCTGGTACGCTATCTGGTACAGTATTATGCGGAATCCACGGAAAATGAAAAACTGAAGGATATCTTGATGGACGTGCTGGACACGCCTGTCAGTCCGGAACTGCTGCCGCCAGACCAAGGACAAATATCCCAGAAAACAGAGGATATCGTAGGGCCATATGAACTCCACGACTTCTTCCTATACTTTCTCATGCGGTTTGGCTATGCCCCGAGAAAAATATATCGCCTGGCTATATACACCTTTGAGGGGATTTATGAGCCAGCCATCATCTACAAATGGCTGCGCACCTTTTATTGGCGCTTCTTTTCCCAGCAGTTCAAACGCTCCTGTCTGCCAGATGGCCCGAAGGTAGGAAGCGTCGCCCTGTCCCCCAGAGGAGACTGGCGCATGCCCAGCGATGCCTCCGTCAATCTGTGGATGCAGGAACTGGATGAAATCGAAAAAGAAAATCATTCATGACATCAAACCGCCCATTTATAGCATTGGCAAAACTCTGACAAACTATATGACGATATATAGATAGGATGTTAAGGCAGGTGATGGAGATGCTGTGGATAGCGGTGTGCGACGACGAAGTCATGGAGTGCTGCAAAATTGCAGGGAAAATAAAGAAAATAATAGATGATATGAAAATTCCCTGCATGGTGCGGCAATTTTATCATGCCCAAGAATTAATACAATCTTCAGATAATTTTGACATCATATTTCTTGATATTATCATGGATGGCTTAGACGGAATGCGGACAGCGCAGATTTTTCGCAAAAAGGCATATGATAATATCCTTATTTTTATTTCTTCCAGCAGGGAGTACGTATTTGATGCCTATGAGGTGGAAGCTTTCCAATATTTATTAAAGCCTCTGGACGAGAAGAAACTCCATAGGGTATTGCAAAAAGCTATACGCAAGACGCAAATCCATTCACAAGAATTTATGATTGTCAGCAGGGAAAGGCAGAAAAAGAAGCTGTATTTAGATGACATCTATTATTTTGAAATTAGAGGGAGAATGATTGACATTCATGGAGTTGACAGCGTCTTTACGTATTATCAGCAAATTGGCGTCTTGCAAGATGACTTGAAGGGAAAAGGTTTTTTCCGCTGCCACAAAAGCTATCTTGTCAACCTAAGACATGTCGATGCATATAACAGGCAGGAAGTTGTTCTTGATAATGGCGAAAGAATTGTAATCGCAAAGAGGCGGTATGAAGGGTTTTGCAAGGAAATCCTAGAGTATATGAGAAAAAATGGAGGAATCCTATAATGCTGGGTGCTATTGATATTTTCATTACAATATTATGTTATTTCGGCTACGCCTTCGCCACAATTACATTTTGCAGAAAATATCTAGAGGTCTCCCAAACAAACGAAAGATTGTTTTATATTTTTTTATTCTGCAGCAAAGCTTTCCTATATGGCATCAGCAAATACAACTTTGTTGCCAGCATCTTCTTTTCTCTGCTTAGCCACTTGATTTTTATTGGTTTCATTGCATTTCTATTTCGGGGGTCCATAGAAAAGAAGGTACTGACTGCCTCTATTTTAATTGTAATTACAACGCTGGCAGCAAATTTTTTTCAATCCTTTCTTTCCGCTCTCGCGCTATTTTGGATGCATGTGGCAAAGAAAATATCCGATCCTATTTTAGGAGAATGGGAAGCCAATCTTATCTATTGGATTAGCTGCGTTATGGCAATATTGGCGATTCGTTTTATATCAAAGCATTTCCTGTCCGTCTTTTATGGCATGACGAGAAAATGGCATGTGGCACTGGCAGTCCCCCTGCTTGCGATTACGCTGGTAATCGACGTGGCGAACTGGGGCGCAAGCCATGGCATATTGGTTAGAAGCGGCGGCGATATGGGATTATATTATGACCAGATTTTCAGCCACTGTGAATTTTGCATTCTCACGGTGCTATCTATGTTTGCAACAGGGTTCTATGTATTTGGAATGAACCGGATTTACATAGAACAGAAAAAAAGCAGTCAGTATCACGAGCAAATTGCCGCTTACCAAATGCTGGAGGAGCAATATCGCATGCAAGAACGATTAAGGCATGATTTGAAAAATCACCTCATTGCTTTATATGGATTGCTGGAAAATCAAGAGTTGGAAAAAATGAAGAATTATCTGAAAAACATGGAGAATACCGCTGATTTGGGAGGAGACGAGGACCTCACGGGAAACAGAATCGTAGACGTGCTCCTGCATCAAAAAAGGAAACTTGCAGAAAGAAATGACACCATCTGGGAATGTGATGTGCAGATGCCAAATCCATGTTCCATTAGCGACTTCGATTTATGCGTGCTGTTTGGCAATATCTTAGACAATGCAGTGGAAGCATGTGAAAAACAGGCAAACCATAGTTCTCATCCCTGGATTCATATACGGGCCAGAGCCGTAAAAAAATGCTTTTTGCTAGAGGTGAAAAACAGCATGAATGAAACCCATATCCGGAAAGGCAAACTTTCCGATAATAAAACAGAAGGACATGGCATAGGCCTGTTAAATATCAACGATGTCATTGGCAAATATAATGGCGTAATGAACATAGAGATGGAAGAAAATGCTTTTGTGATTTCTCTGCTTATCCCTCTAAGCGGTGCCGCACATGACATGGAACAGGTTATTTGAGACAGAAAACTTATTGGCTGCATCGCCTCTGCCGAAAAAAATAGAGAAGGAAGCACAGAAATTTACGCATAAATGAGAATGGGAGGATGCAGGATGAATGCAAAAATGATGGAAGGGCTCGTGGGGGCAAAGACAAATGTAGATTTGATTAATACTCCTTTTAGAGTCTATAAGGAAGCAGAACGCAGGGGCGACACGGCAACGATGGAGCGGGCAATGGGGTATGTCAATGACTTTACATACAGGGCAGAGGAATATGCAGAAAAAGCAGAGGAGGGGACGATAGAAGACGCAGAGGCAGCAAGGGAAAAAGAAGAACAAGAGCGTGAATTAGCCATTGAAAAACGCAGAGAGGAAAACGAGGAGCTTGAGGATAGAATCAAGGAAAGCAAGGAAGAAAATACAGTATCTGACACGGTGGAAATCAGCCAGGATGGCCAGCTTATGCTAAAAGAAAATGGCGGGATAGGCACTGGCGATTCGGACGGCATCGCTCCAAAGGGAACCGTTTCCGTCAAGACAACGGATGCTCCTGACATGAAGCCAGTCATATACACGAAGACCGGCGAAGCCAGTCAGCCTAAGCCCAGCGGAGGCACTCCTGTCATAAATAGCCTGTTATAGATATTATAAAAATGCCAAACCTTAATATTGCCACATAACGACACAAAATTAAAATCATTGTGCAATATCACACGGAAAAAGAAAACTGCACGAAATTACTTAAATAATTTCAGCATATTTTCCAAATTTTCTTTTTCCTTTAATCAATGCACTATCGGAAATTTAAAAATTGATTTTACAATCTTGTGCAACATGACGGCAGAAAATCATCATATTTAATCTAGAAGCAGGGCAGAAAACTCCTTTTATTCCCGGAGATTCTACCCTGTTTTTTTGCTGTATTCTTATCTAGCTTTTGTGCACATTTACCCGCCAGTCCAGAAAAGCAAATTCATCAGTTGCAAAGAAAATCAATTCTGTCTATAATGAGCATAAATCACTGTCGATACAAAAAATATTAACTGGCAACAATTTATTCTACAGTTAGTAATACTTCGGAAGTCAAATACAAAAAGGAGAAGTGCATGGGGCAGATTTTTGACGATATTTTCCGCACGCTGTGCGAGAAAAATCCACATTTGCTGATACCTCTCATCAATGAGGTATTTCATAAAAACTATAATATGACCGATCAAATAAAACTGATGGCAGGGGAACATCATGTGATGATGAAAGAGCGAAAAAACCTTGACCAACGAATTACTGATTCTGCAATATGTATTGGTCATAAGATATATCATTTGGAATGCCAGAGCAATCCGGATGGCTCCATGATACTGCGGATGGTGGAGTATGATTTCCATATTGCTTTAGAAAATGCAGTACAGACAGAGGCTGGCTATGAAATGAAGTTCCCAGAATCTGCCGTACTCTATCTCCGACATACAGAAAATACACCTGATGAAATCCAGATGAAAATTATTTTTCCACAAAATGCCAGTGTGACATACCGTGTACCAGTCGTTAAAGCCCAGTTGTATTCAGGACAAGACATTCTCGAAAAGGATTTGTATTTTTTGATTCCCTATTGTATACTAAAGTATGTACATATTAGAGAAGAGGATTCCTTGGAGACAGTTTCCAAGGAGTACCGCAAATTGTATCAAGGCATGATAGATGCCAGAGATGCCGGGATATTAAACGAATACGATATGTCCAATATCATCGACTTCACAAACAGATTGGTGAATTATCTTTTTGAAGAAAATCATAAAGTCAAAGGGGAGGTAAATGCAATTATGGGAGGACAAGTGTTAGAAACCTATGCAGATCAAATGATTGCCAGAGGCCGAGAAGAAGGCATGGCACAGGGACTTCTTGAAGGCGAGCGCAGAGGTAAGATAGAACTATTATATGAAATGAATTTCACCGTTTCAGATATCGCAAAAAAACTGTGCATTCCCGAGGATCAGGTGAAGGACGTTTTGCAACAGAATTAAGTATCCTTCGGCATATCAAAGAGACTCAGTTGTTCTTCCCTCATTGACCTTACCCTTCTCACAGTAATCCTGTCCCCCTCCATGACTTCCCCACAGAGGAGGGGCGAATCCGGATGATAATTAATTTTAGCATCATCTCGGCCTTGATTCGCATAACAATACACGCATCCATTTTT
>CASGVX010000006.1 GCA_949346185.1 uncultured Lachnospiraceae bacterium | reverse complement strand
GCCAATTCTGTACTGGTTCTGCAGCAGCTCGCCCACCGCGCGAATGCGCCGATTGCCCAAGTGATCGATATCATCATCATTTCCCACGCCATACTCCAGATGAATATTGTAGTTAATGGACGCAAAAATATCTTCCTTGGTAATATGCTTGGGTACCAGTCCGGAGACATTCGCCATCACGGCCTCCTTGACAGCCTCCTCATTGCCCTCGTTCTCATCCAAGATTTCCTTTAATAACGGATAATATACATTCTCCGTAATACCCAGCTCTCTTGGCTCCACTCCGGGCAGATATTCTTTCAAATCCACCATCATGTTGGAGAGAATCTTCGTGGTCTTCTCCTCCTTCTCCACCATCACATAAGGTATGGCTCCATTCTGCATCTGGATTGCCAATTCCTCCGTAATGACTGTCCCGGCTTCGAAAATCTCTCCGGTAGAAGCAGACGGCAGCGTATCTTCCGCCAGTTTGCACCCCGCAATGCGGTATCTGAAATGTAATTTTTTATTAAATTTATATCTTCCCACCTTTGCCAAATCGTATCTCTTCGGGTCAAAAAACATGCCATTCAGCAGATTTTCTGCACTATCAACAGACAGGGGCTCGCCGGGTCGAAGTTTCTTATATAATTCCAGCAGACCATCTTGATAATTCTCTGTCGTATCCTTTTCGATGCTGGCAAGAATCTTCGGCTCCTCGCCAAAGACTTCCTTAATCTGCTCATTGGTGCCCAGTCCCAGCGCACGCAAAAATACGGTGATCGGCACCTTTCTATTTCTATCCACGCGAACAGAGAAGACGTCATTAGAGTCTGTCTCATACTCCAGCCACGCACCGCGATTGGGAATAACGGTTGAAGAGTACAGTTCCTTACCGATTTTATCATGCCCGATGGCATAGTAGATTCCAGGGGAACGCACCAACTGGCTGACGATAACACGCTCCGCACCATTGATCACAAAGGTTCCCGTTGCGGTCATCAAAGGCAGATCGCCCATGAATATATCATGCGCCTTGATTTCGCCAGTCTCCTTATTGTGCAGTCTGACCTGCACTTTCAGGGGAGCGGCATAGGTGGCATCCCTTTCTTTGCACTGGTCAATGTCGTACTTGGTCTCTTCCCTGCAAAGTTCAAAATCGACGAACTCCAGACTGAGGTGTCCGCCAAAATCGGAAATCGGCGAAATGTCACGGAATACTTCCTTTAACCCCTCGTCCAAGAACCATTGGTAAGAATTGGTCTGCACCTCGATCAGGTTGGGCATTTCCAGCACTTCCTGCTGACGGGCATAACTCATCCTCACGCCATTACTAACTGCAACTGGATGTATCCTGTTCTTCTCCATGGATATTCACTCCTTATTTTATAGAGTATTTTGCGGCCATCATATGTTGCTATTCACAGCCATAGAGAAGAGCGATGCTGTCTCTCAAGCATGCTTGCAAGACACAGTTCCCTCCCTCTCTATGGCTGTGAATAGTAACTGCGATATCGTCCAATTTCTGACAGAGGCTTTTCATTTGCCTCAACTTGTGATATACTATTTCACAAGGGGTTTATCGTATAGTCAGCCACAATAGTGCATTTTTCATCTTACCACCAAAGGCGTAGGATGTCAAGTGCTCATTTTTATTTTCTATGGTGGTAACGCCAAACGGAGTTACTATTACGGTCGATTGTTAATAGTAACCAAACAGATGTCCATGTCATATGCTCTAACATTTGGCGCACCACCTGAATGATGAATAGCATAGTCGGTTTACGAGGAGATAAATGGCTGCAAACAGCAACTTCACAATAACATTACATCATAGAAAGGCAGGATGATTTATTGAAAACGTTTGACACAGAAGAAATATTACGCAAAATGACGCTGGAGCAGAAGGCAAGCCTCTGCTCCGGCGCGGACTTCTGGCGCACGGAAGCCTTTGAGGAACTGGGAGTCCCCGCCGTGACGGTATCCGACGGTCCCCACGGACTGCGAAAGCAAGAGGAGGACGTGGATCACATGGGCATCGCAGAGAGCATCAAAGCCATATGCTTCCCCACCGCCTCTGCCATGGCGTGCTCTTGGGACAGGGATTTGCTTTTCCGGGTGGGAGACGCATTAGGCGAGGAGTGCGTCGCCGAGGACGTGGCGGTACTCCTAGGTCCCGGCATTAATATGAAACGCTCTCCCCTGTGCGGCCGAAACTTCGAATACTATTCCGAAGACCCCTGCCTTGCCGGTGAACTGGGCGCCGCCTTGGTAAAAGGCATACAAAGCCATCATGTGGGAACCAGTTTGAAGCACTTTGCCGCCAACAATCAGGAATGGCGACGCATGAGCATCAGCACCCTGGCGAGCGAGCGGGTTTTGAGGGAAATCTACCTCGCCGCTTTTGAAAAAGTGGTAAAGGATGCCAAGCCTTGGACTGTGATGTGCAGTTACAACCGAATTAACGGCGTATATTCCTGCGAGAATAAATGGCTGTTAGAGGACGTATTGCGGAAAGAATGGGGATTTGGCGGACTTGTCATGACAGATTGGGGCGCAATGAACAAGAGAATCCCCGCCCTGCAGGCTGGACTGGATCTGGAGATGCCAGACTGTCACGGGGAAACGGACAAGCAGATTGCAAAAGCCGTACGGGAAGGCGATTTGGAGGAAGACGTGCTGGACACCAGCGTACGCCGGATTCTTTCCATGGTGCAAGACTATCTCTCCCACAAGCCCGAGAATAAACCTTCTTATAATAAGGAGGCACACCATGCTCTAGCACGGAAAACTGCCGCTGAATCTGCGGTGCTTCTGCAAAATGACGGCATTCTTCCACTAAAACCCGGCCAGAAACTAGCCATCATCGGGGCTTTTGCAAAGTCCCCCCGCATTCAGGGAGGCGGTTCCAGCCATATCAACTGCTGGAAAATAGATGCCGCCTTGGATGCGTTCCAGTCGCTAAAGCAATGTTCCCACGAGGGAAATGTTGATAATCACGACTGCCAGCCTGCATTCAATCCAAGTTATGATATTTCCTATGCGGAAGGCTACCTCACCGATGAAGATAGCATTGACGAGGCCATGATGGCGGATGCCGTAGAAAAGGCAAAGGCTGCCGATGTGGCAGTTCTGTTCGTGGGTCTGCCGGATGCCTTTGAGGGAGAGGGTTACGACCGAAGGCATCTGGATATGCCGAAATGCCAAAACGCTCTGATTGAGCGCATCTGCGAAGTGCAGAAACATGTGGTGGTAGTTCTCCACAATGGCGCTCCCATCACTATGCCATGGAAGCACAGAGTAAATGCCATCTTAGAAATGTATCTGGCGGGGCAGGCCAGCGGAAGTGCCGCAGTAGACCTGCTCACGGGCAAAGCAAATCCCTCTGGCAAACTAGCAGAAACCTTCCCCCTGCGCTTAGAGGACAATCCCTCCTACCTGAATTTCCCGGGAAGCCGCGATGAGGTGGCTTACAGCGAAGGCATATTTATCGGCTATCGCTATTATGACAAGAAAAAAATGGAGGTACTCTTCCCCTTTGGCCATGGATTGAGCTATACGGATTATCGGTATGACAATCTAACTATCCATGTGAATGATATGCCCATGACAGGTGCGGAAAATAAAATTAATTCCACCGGCAGTGCATATAACACACGAGACAATGCTAATCAGACAGAGAATACCATGCTCCCGAAAGCAAAGGATACGGACAGGATACAGATTTCCTTGGACGTGACCAATGTGGGACGGCGACCCGGCAAAGAAATTGTACAGTTGTATGTCAAGAATTTTATCGGCATGGAAAACCGACCCGAGAGAGAACTGCGAGATTTTGAGAAAGTGTGCCTGCAGCCTGGAGAAACCAAGACAGTAACCTTTTCATTGGACTACCGCTCCTTTGCGTATTTTAATGAGACAGCTCATGACTGGTTCGTGGAAAGCGGCACCTATCAGATTTGTCTGGGAGGTTCTTCCAGGGATTTGCCCCTGTGCCAGCCCATAGAAATCATAGGCACCAAGCGTCTTCCCTTCCATGCCTGGGATGTGACCACATGCGAAGACGTGGAACTCTTCTCCCGCCACCCAGAGATTCTGGACGAACTGCTGAACACCAGTGGATTTGCGAATGTGGGGCAGCGGACGGATGAAGACCAAGGAACCGCAGAACTGATGAAAGCCATGTTTGCCGGGACGCCTCTTCACTCCATCCTCTCCTTCAGCGGGGAAGATTTAACCCACCACCAGATTCAAGAAACCATCCGCAAATTAAATGAAGCCGAACATTCATGATTGCATGCAAAAAGGGAACGCATGCGTTCCCTGCGGCTGCCGATGTTCAAACATTTTCCAATCTCCATACAGTTATCATCCGCTAAAATAGAAAGAATGCATTTTGCGTGCATTCTTTCTATTTTCTCTTTTCGTGAAGATACTTCTCCTTGGTCGCCA
Organism: uncultured Lachnospiraceae bacterium; assembly: GCA_949346185.1. Lineage (GTDB taxonomy): Bacteria > Bacillota > Clostridia > Lachnospirales > Lachnospiraceae > Butyribacter. Next base: position 15,554 of record CASGVX010000006.1, on the reverse strand, counting down.
TCCCTCCCCGGATGTGACGCTCCGATTTGTTTTTATCCAATACTTTTCTCGCTTCTGTTGCCAATGCCGGATTGATACCCTGCAAACGCTCGGTAACATCTTTATGTACGGTGCTTTTGCTGATTCCCATCTTCTTTGCCGTCTGGCGGACTGTTGCATTGTATTCGATAATATATCGGGCAGCGTCCACCGCCCGTTCTTCCATATATCCTTTCACGACATTCTCCCTGCCATGCTTTTTTTACAATGTATGCGGCCACTTTTCAATCTATGCGTTCTTGCCTTGAATTTCCGTAAAAATTGGGACGCCAGCACTACTGCTCCAGCCAAAAGGGAGACCGCATAACGGCCTCCCTTTCCCGCATCTTATATGCTGACGTGACATCAGGCGTTACCTGATTTTAATATGCTTTACCTTGCTCCATTTCCCATAATAGCATTTTCTTCCCAGTGAATACGCTCGTATTCGTATATAATACTTCTTTCCCATTCTTAATCCTTTCAAGGTTATGCGGCACTCTCCGGCATGCTTCGTACGCCTCATGGAAAAATCCTTTTTTAATGAATACTGTATCTGATAGCCACTTCTTCCTTTTACATTTTTCCATTTCACTAATACTTTGCCCTTTTTCTTTCTCCTCAGAATTTTAATCTTCACTTTCCCCAACTTGCCATGATTTTGCTTAATAGTTAGCGATGGCTCAATTATGGGGCTTGATGATTCATCAGGCGAAGCTGTCGGTACACCCATAGGCTTAGTTGTAGATGCTGGCAAGGCAGATGACCCATTTGCCGGATTCGATGTGACTTCTGGCGCAAATGTCGGCTTGGCTGCTGGAGTCGCTACAGATGTCGGTCTAATTGTAGCAACGGGGGCAGACGTTTCCGTTGGCCTGGCCGTGGCGGCGGGCGCTGCCATCGGTCTGTCTGTGACAGTAGGCGTTTCCGTTGGCTCGGCTGTGGCGGCGGGCGTTTCCGTCGGCCTAGCCTCGATTTTATCAATCAGTGTATTGTATTTTCTGCCAAATCCGCAAATGCTACATTCCTGATGTTTCAAGCCAGTTTCCATTTCTGTTGCCGGCTGATCCGTCACCCACTCATACATATGAGAAGTTGCCTTATCCTTCTCTCCGCAGTCACATTCTTTCCAATGATAACTAGCATTTGCTTTCCAGTCTCTGCCATATTGATGACCCACTGCTGGGATTTTATTTTGCTTGACAATCACTCTGCCACATACAGAGCAATGTTCTCCCGCCGTTCTCCCTTCTTTTGTACATGTTGCCGCAATCATGCTGTCTTTGACAATCTCATGGTCAGTCATCGGAACTGTCTCCATTTGCGTCTTATTGCATATAGAACATGTTCTCGTCCGTGTGCCTGTCTGGGAGCAGGAGGCTTGTTTGGTTGTCTTCCAGGAACCATAATGATGCTCCTTTTCCTCTGCCTTGATGGTTCTCTCGTACCCGCCAGACAGATTTCCCGTCACGCTTGCCACAATCTTATATTCTCCTATCTTGTCAGCCAAAAAACTAAACCACGTGCAGTCATTATTTTTATAGGATTGCGTCTTGACTAATTTTCCACTGGGATCATATACCTTGACGGTGACAGTATAGCCATTGCCCTTAGTCCAAAAGCTGGTGGCATCATTCAGATTCTTGCCAGTGTGCTTATCCCGAACCAAATAACTGCAATAAGCTGTCTTTCCCACGCCGATCGTACTGATTTCTCTGGAATCATCGCCTTCCCATGCCCACGCCTTGATCTGGGGCGCAGTGTCCGCATAGACATCATAGGAAACCGAGACAGAGATATTGACATCCCCGCTGACTGTCACAGTACCTGTATATGCATCCTCGGTATCACACACCTGATATATCCAGTTATTATCGCTATTCTGATAGGTATGTTCAAAAACCTTTCCAGTGGAATTCCTGATCGTCTCTGTCACACTATAACTCATATTGCTGGTTTCATTTGCCTTTTTGCCCGTAGCGGTGTCAATAAGTTCATAGCAAAGGTAATATCCCTTCCCCTGAACAAAGTTTGACGGAGTCCCGCCCATTCCTATATCGGACATCCAGGCATGAAGCGTATAATTCCTAGATGTGATTTTGGTCAGGTAACTCATGCTGCAATATCCGGTGCGTCCATTCCATTCCACATGCGCCCAGTTTCCATCTGCCCTGCTGACATAGACCCGAGCCCCCTTCGGAATCGACGCTACCGACGGGTAACCCGTGCCATGCCCTCCACGCATGGTCAGTGGCAAACTGGAGGTAGACACGCAATATTCCCCGGCATAATCCGTGGAGCAACGGCATATGTCACTCCCCGCATAGCGCAAAACGCCATTCCATGGGTGGTAGTAATACCCCGATACCGATATCTCCGTCCCTGTCTGGTCGCCCGTCTGGGGATATCCCCTATCTGAATGTGCACCCACATTCTGGTTGCCGCCCAAATAAATTTCCGTATGTGTCTTTTCATTTAGGAGAATATCGCCTCGTTGTAAATTGGATGTCCCGCCAATCTGCGCCCAAGGAATCCATTGAAAACCATGCTGTGTAAATTGCGCACGCATATTTCCCGTATATGTAGCAGCGCCAACATTCACCCCTGCATGCCTGAATGCAGAAATCACAAGGGAAGAGCAATCGTAATCAGGTCCCCACCTGCTCCTCTGGCTATATCCATGGGAATTGTCATTTGCTATGGATACGGCCCAGGAAATGGCACTTTCCACCACCGGGGATGCCGCCTTTGCAATCGTTGCCGGGGATCTAAGCCCCGGCAGCGGCATGCCTGTCCATGCGATTGCCACCGCCAGCAGGATGCATGCCAACATCTTTACATTGCATTTCCTTATTATTTTTTTCACGAAAATCACCTCCATTACAATAATTCACGATAGAAACAATATTGCGATACTATCTAACCATAGCATTTATCCTTTGCAGAAATAAACCCCTCATTAGTCGTAACCTATACCAACTCTAAAGTAATTATCTTTTCCAACCTTTTTTAACCCGCCATTTTTATATACAAATTTTTGATATGTACTTTTTGTTACAGATATAGACTTCTTGTTTGTATATTTCTTATATCTCCTATACCTTTTTAATACATTTTTTGGCCATTTCTTATCAGCAGGAAGTTGTTGCGAATCTTCAATATATAGCACATTTTTATTTAATACTTTATCTTTTCCATTATAAATACGCAAATATCCTTTTGACCTATATTCCATTAGCAATTTTAAATTATGATTGTTTTTCCATAAATAAATTAACGCTCCCCCCGATGCGTAATCCTCATCGCCATACATTAAAACAGCCAAGCATTTCCCTTGAACCTTCATCGTACTTAGAGTACTGTTGTAATAAGATCCTAAGCCTTTCCTAACAATAGCGACCTTACTATTAATTGTCAAAACAATATTATCATTATACTTTGATGCATTTGCAGAAAGCACTACCTTTTCTTTCTTACCATCGCCATTAAAATCTTTTCTGCAACTAAATCTATAACCTCTACCATCCCCCATATAATCACCCGCCGCAATTTTTGCGATCTTTTTATTTACCTTCTTATATGGCTTTTTTGTATTCTGGTTATTAAACTTTGTATCATAAAAATTCTTTGCACTAACCTGATTACAAGTATAAAATAAAAACAATATCCCCAGACTAACCGCCCCTAATGTTTTAACTATCCTTTTCATAACGCATTCCTTTCTTAGTTCTGAAATGTCTAATTTCTTTTTCAGGTTATTATTTATCTCTCAATGTTTCCTACTCTTATCCTGTCACTTCCTTGATTTTTTAAAAATTGTTTTGGAAATTTCTAATGTACTCCGATTCCACGCAGACGTATATGTTTGTTTTACCGTCAAATATATGGTACCGTTTTTGTTAAAAACAATTGTCCCTTTTCCTTTATTCCCCCAGCCATCTTCCTTATATGTGAATTTCGCCTTATTGCCTTTAATTCGAGCAGTTAATACATCTGTACCATATAATGGGCTTGCATTTCTACCACCTCGATCAAGATTAAAACGTATTTTTCCATTTTTTGTAATTTTATGAATAATAACACTATACCAACCTTTTTTCCAATTTCTTTTTTCTCCTTTATATTCAAAAGTCCCCCTAAATTTTTTATTAGATATATAAGAGTTTTTCTTTGATACAGCTTGTACATTTATTGAATTCTGCATTAAAATTGCTCCCACTAAAATAACCAATAGCATTAGCATACTGAATAACTTTCTCTTCATAACTTTACTCCTCCACAATATCCACATTATTAAAAAAATTTCTTCACATGTCTCACAGCACCTTCTTCGTTACAACCTTGCTATACCTCCCAAAATACCTCTTTCCATGAACAACTTTATAGGCACGGATTTTCACATAGTATCTCTTTTTCGCTTTCAATCTGCGCAATGTAGCATAGGTAACTTTTTTAGACACCGTCTTTATCTTCTTAAATGTCTTGGAAGTACTGTAACAGATTTGATATCCGTCTACACCTGACACCGCATGCCAAGTTAATCCAAGTGCTTTTCTTTTCCGACTAGCCCTCACATGGCTCACTCTCTTCACCCTATCTATCGCTAAAAGGAATTTTTGCTTGACAGTTTTGCTATACTCTCCATAAATTCTCTTATTGCCAACATACGCATAAGCGCGAATTCTAATATAATAATTCTTCTTGGACTTCAATTTGCGCAATGCGACACGAGTATCAGCCGTTATCATCGTCTTTTGCCCGCTAAAGGTTTCAGAAGTGCTGTAGCAAATCTGGTATCCCTGCGCATCTGGCACCACAGTCCAAGACAAGGTAATGATTTCTCCCAACTGGCTGACCCAGACATTTCCGACCCTGCCCAGTTTTTTCATTACCGATACATTGCCACCACCATTCGGCTTCTCCTCTTCCACCGTGTTGCCATCGCCGCCACCATTCGGCTTCTCCTCTTCTACCGTGTTGCCATCGCCACCACCATTCGGCTTCTCCTCTTCTACCATGTTGTCATCGTCGTCCTCACCCGGCTCCTGCGCCCCCTCTGCATATAGTGCAAACATATATTTCCCCATGCTTTTATTTCTGTCTCCATATTCATATCCATTAATCTGCATATAATAAGTGCCTGGACTAACAACAATATCATGTGCATCCTTGCGATATCCTACGTTTTCATTCCATTCATTGCAGTCTGTATACCAAATTTCTTTTCCATCTGCATCAAATAACTTCATGCAATAATACCTCATATGGGACATGATGTTTATAGAAATCTCCCCTCCTGAAGCAACGTCAAATTGGTAGGTATCAAAATCATCATTGATAGAAATTTGTCCAGTATATATTTTTTCATTGGTGATTGCATTGGCAGTCGCAAAGGAATTATCATCGCCATCAAAAGTTGTGCCGGATGAAGCAAAGCCCGTGTTTACAATATACTTCCCTCGGGAATGATTCCAAGAATAAGGTCCATCTCCATATACCTCTATATAGTAAGTTCCTTTTTCTAAGTATAAATCATATGCATCCTTGCGATATCCAACACTTTCCGTCCACTCCTTACCCCCACTATTCCATAGTTCCTTACCATCTACATCATATACAAATATTGTGTAATATCTCATATAAGACGTAATATCCAAAGATATGCATCCTGACCTAACCAATTCAAAATAATATGTATCATGGTCATCATTTTCTGATATCTGACCAACGATGACATTTCCCATAACAATATGATTTGCAGTTGAAAAAGTATTATCACTTTCCACATTAGTAACCTGTGACGAAACAAACGATGTAATACATTTATATGTCCCCATCCCGTGATCCCAAGAATAAGGTCCATCTCCTGTTATCTTCATATAATATGCACCCTTTTCCAAGTATAAATTATGGGTTTCCCTACAATATCCGACATTTTCTATCCACTCTTTACCTTCGCTATCCCAAATCTCCTCACCATCTATATCATAAATTCTGATGCGATAATATTGCATGTATGATGTCATATCCAGCGTCACACACCCTGAGCTCTCCAGCGCAAACGTATAATAATCCAAATTATCCGTCTCGGAAATCGTTCCCTTAATCGTATCCCCCACGTTCATCTTGTTTGCCGTTGCCATTGTGTTATCATCTGATGCCGAATCCGTTACCGTGGCGGCTGATGCGCCTTGCGGCAAACCGATTCCCCCGCACAAAATACCCAATACCGCCAAAATCCAATATAGTTTTTTCATAATTTTAAAACCTTTCCTTCCATTATCGCCAAGGACAACCTTACCGTAGCCCAATCGTCCCATCACACCTGCTCCCTAGCCAATTAATTTGTTCTCTTAGACCATCTGAAAACTTTAAAACCCCGTGTCAACTTATAAGAAACCTTGCGATTTACATTGCAATACGTTGCATTCCCACTCATCCATTTCCAGTTTTGCTCAATGACAGTATATGTTCCATCACAATTTACTGATTTAATAATAAACCAATGACCTCTTCCACCGGAATTTAGCTGATATCCTATGTCTCCCGCCTTTGGACTTTTTGTTTGATAAAAATATCCCGATGATGCAGATGGTGTGGCATTTGTAAACATGTTCCAAACTGAAACGCCATAAACTCTGCTATAGTAACTGGAAACATATCCTGCACAGCAATATATGCCTTGATCCGAATTATGAAGTCCAGTAATATATTTCGCCGGAACCCCATTAAATGCATCAACTGTTTGGCCATTAGCAGTAATTCTCGCTATCTGCGTTGGGAAATTCGGATTTTCGCTAGGGGAGTAATCTCGATAAGCAGCCCCGCCTGTTACAAATCCATCTCCCTTTCGCACTAACTTGACCTGAATGGCCTCTATCCGTTTAGATCCCCCCGTAGTTCCTGCCGACGCACCATTCTTCGCCCAGCCAAGCCAGCCGATGCCACCTACGTGCACCCTGTAATATACATCAAATGGTAATGCAATATTTCCCACCAACCTAATCTGCATAGCCTCCATCTGCAAGGATTTGCCAGTCGTTCCGCTTACGCTTCCAGAATTGCACCATCCCTGCCAGCCTACATTTTGCACATGGGCACGGTACTGGATGCCATTCCCTCCTAGGAAATCAGTGCATCGAATAATCATTGCCTCCATGCGCAGACTCCGGCCGACTGTGCCGGAAATGATACCATCTGCAGCGGCCTTCTGCCATCCCACATTTCCCACATGGGACTGCACCGCAAGGCTTGGTCTCGTAATATACGACTTGGAAGTAGCAACTTTCTTATTCTTTGCACAGAGTTTGACCTGAATGGCTTCCATTCTCATACTGCAGCCCACTGAACCCGCTATTTCGCCATTCTTTGTCCAGCCAAGCCATCCATATTCACCTACATGAACTCTGTAATATACATCATATGCCTTTGCCGCCACACCCGTCAGATTAATCCGAATTGCCTCCATCATGCGACTCTGTCCAGTCGTACCAGATTGTGCATCATTGCTAACCCATGCTGTCCAGCCAACATTCCGCAAATGCGATTGATACTTGATGCCACCTGATACACCTTGCAACTTAATCCTAACCGCTTCCATCGCATGGGATTTTCCAACCGTCCCTGCTGATGCCCCATCCTTAACATATCTCTGCCATCCTTCTGCCTGTACATGCGCCCTGTATTGTACAGATGCCGCCTGTGCCTTAACATATAGTCTGCTTGAAGCAATAAGCCCCACGAATATAGTAAAAAATAAAATTCCCACCCACCTTATTATTGATTTCGCCATAATACTTTCCTCCTTCATTTCATGAATTTTCACTACATATAGTGTGATTTTTAATTTAAATTTACAGTTTATTGAACTCGTTCAATCATCTTGTTAATTATATCGACACATTTACAACTAGCATTATACCTATTAAGTATATTTTTTTTAAATTCATACTATTTACCTTGTTTAATCTGCATAAATGTATCCTATAATATACCTATTACGTTATATTTCAGGCAATCGCTATCAGAAAGGCGGAATCCCATGGAAGATTATAAGAAAGAAATCGGCGCCCGATTAAAAACCGCGCGGAAAAACCAGCATTTAACCCAAGAAAAAATTGCAGAAATGCTAAACATTTCCCAGAAGCATTACAGCGAGGCAGAACGAGGGCTTGTAGGGCTATCAATCAAGCATTATGTTGAACTGAGCAACATACTTGATGTCAGTCTGGATTACTTGCTGAAAAACAGCTCCACCTATCCTTTTTCCAATCAGGAACAGGCAAATCTCTTATTTAATTCCATCTACAATTCCGCCTCAACATATACCAAAAAACAAATGGTATCTATTATGCAAATTATTCATGACATAGAGCGCCATATCACTGAAAAGTAATTGCCTAGGCGCATCACGATTCACAGCGACCTTGACTTGAATAGAAACCATTGCCCGCGAATACAGAAAAAACCTCGGAAATGCTATTAAAATAAGCATTTCCGAGGTTTTTTGATTTTTTAGCACATGAACCTGGAAATCATTCCCCTACCTTCTTTTCCAGTGTTGCCACAACACCGAATCCATTTGCAGGATTCGGCACCATTGCGACAAGACGCCAGCCCTGTTTTGCAGCCTCATTGAGCTGCTCTTCACATTTCCTCACACTTAATTCCAGAACCTTATATTCGTACATACTCTAACCTCCCTATTTCCTATTGTTACTATTTTGATTTCCTTCAAATCTTACTACGTTTTACATGTTCAGCAACAATTACAGCCATATGATATCCAACGCCTATTGATGGCAATCACTTCAGCAACACTGCAAATCCCATGCAAATGATAAAAGCCGCCACGCCAAATGCAACAACAATAAATAGTTTCTGGTAAGGACGCTTCCCGGATTCCCGAGCTTTATCCAGTTCATCCAGCCTAGTTCCCTTTGTGAAAGCCACAATTTCTTTGTATGTCTGAATGTGATATTTCTTCTTGTGCCTTTCGATTCTTGCCGCATAATATATTGCAGCCACATAAATCAAGGCTGAAATAATATAGCCATAATAGTGCAGAAGCATACCTAGCGGAACCACAGAAATGACAAACAGTACCAGCAAAAATGAAAATATCCCGCTATCCCGATGAAACCCCTGCCGTTCGCTTTTGCTGATTTCCTCTTCCATAGGTTTGATATCCCCTTTGATTAGCTGATCAAGAGAAATATCAAATAATGCACTCAGCAAAAGGAGGCTGTGGATATCGGGATAGTTTTTGCCATTTTCCCAATTGGAAATCGTCTGGCGGGTGACAAAAACCCTTTCCGCTAATTCCTCCTGAGACAGGTTCATATTTGTTCTGTACTTTTTAATCTGACTGCTTACCTCCATCATTTGCAATTCTCCTTTCATCTGAATGATATGACATCGGCAGGGACATGCGTCCCGCTCTAATTAAGCCTACCGCATGGAAGGGAAGGCGTCTATCAAAACTCTTTTACATCCGGCAAAAACGCCATGTAAAAAGAATTTTACATGGCGTTTTCCGTACTAATCATGCTGGCAGAAGAAACTTACCACCTGATAATTTTCACCGTACTCTTTGCTCCAACGACCTTGGCATCCTTATTGCAATAGATGCTTTCCATGTTCGGATTCGTAGACACATCAACGGTTTTGACCGAAGTATAACCGACCCCCAGATATTTTAAAGTCGTTATTCCTTTGACATTGACTTCCGTCACCCCCCGATTACTATCCAGTTCCAGCCTTTCCAATGCAGTAAAGCAAGTGACATCAATCTTTCCCTTGACACCGTAATCCTCTGCACCTTCCAAATCGCAAACTCGTATGGTATTCAATCTGCCATCATCATCCCATAGATAGTACCGTCTGTCATCAATGTCGGTGCTAATCTTTGCACCCCCTGCCACCCATTTCTTTACCATGGCAGTCAGATTATCACGGTCTTCCTTCGCCAGCTGCTCCTTTGTCTTGGGAGCCGGAGCCGGAGTTTTGTTTGGAGATTTTGCAGTTACCGTCACTTTGCAGGCATACTTCTTCTTCCCCACCTTGGCGGTGATTTTCGCGCTCCCCTTTTTCTTAGCCGTTACTTTTCCGCTCTTGTTCACCGAGGCAACTTTTTTATTGCTGCTGGACCATTTTACCTTTTTCTTCTGTTTCTTCGTCAGATTCTTGACGGAAATCTTTTTCGACTGCCCCACCTTTAACGTCAGTTTGCTCTTGCTGATTTTTGCTTTCTTGGCAGCTACCGCCCCATTGCCCGCCACGCCGGCCAGAATCAAGGCAATAGTCAGCACGATGGCAAGTTGTTTCATAAGTTTTTTCATAATCATCCTCCTTTACAGTTACTAATTACAGTTGATTTTCATTGTTACAAAGTCTGATTTCATGCCATATCATTGGCACCAGTACACTAGGCATTAACCTCATGAAAAGAATACCATATTGGGTTTAATTCGTCAACCTCACTTTTATCATTTTATCAAAATCCGCAGAACAGAAGTTACTATTCACGATTATTTCTAGAAAAAGAACAGAATCATTGTACTTGCAAAATGAACAGTCAATGGCAAAATCACCCCTACCCGCTACAACATTGCAAAATGCCCCGCCCTGTGCAACAAGCATGCATGGGGCGGGGCATGAATCAATTACGCAAAATCCTCGTTATATATTATCTCACTCTCCTAACAATTTCTCCACGGAGGCAAGTTTCACGCACAGGACAAATATCTTGGTAGCTTCCAGCATTTCTTCCGGCGTAGGGAACGTGGGAGCAATGCGGATATTGGAATCCTCCGGGTCATTTCCATAGGGGAATGTGGCCCCTGCGCCAGTAAGAACCACCCCCAATGCCTTGCATTTTGCCACAATCACCTTTGCGCATCCCGGCATGGCGTCAAAGGAAACGAAATATCCTCCCTTTGGCTTGTTCCAACTTCCAATCCCAAGCCCGGTCAATTCCGACTCCAAAGTAGTAAGCACCGCCTCAAACTTCGGACGAAGAAGGTCTCCATGCTTTTTCATATGAGCCTTCAGCCCATCCAAATCCTTGAAAAATCTCACATGGCGCAACTGGTTAATCTTATCGTGGCCGATAATCTGCGTGGTCATCTGCCGCTTGATATCCTCAATATTCTTAAAGGACGTGGCAACCGCAGAAACCCCGGAGCCGGGAAAGCTAATCTTGGATGTGGATGCGAAGATGTAGACCATATCCGGATTGCCCGCCTTCTCGCACTCCTCCAGAATATTCAGAATCTCATCCTGATCATCCTCATACAAATGATGCATGCCATAGGCATTATCCCAGAAAATCCGAAAATCCTCCGCCTTCGGATTCAGGCTCGCAAACCGCCTTACCACCTCGTCGGAATAGGATATGCCCGTGGGGTTGGAATACTTCGGCACGCACCAGATCCCTTTTACCGCCTCATCATTATTCACATATTCCTCTACCAAATCCATATCCGGCCCATCCTCATGCAATGGAATATTGATCATCTCAATGCCAAATAACTCGGTAATCTTAAAATGTCTGTCATATCCCGGAACAGGGCACAGAAACTTCACCTTATCCAACTTGCACCAAGGCGTAGAACCATTCACACCCATAATCATGGAACGGGATACCGTGTCATACATAATATTCAGACTGGAATTGCCACATACGATGACATTGTCCTTTTTCACTCCCATCATATCGGCAATCAACCGCCTGCACTCGCCAATACCATCCCAATCCCCATAATTCCTCGTATCATTCCCCAGCAAGGTTTTCATATCAGAACTGCTGTTAATTACGTCTAGCATGGGCATAGATATCGCTAACTGAGAGGCACCAGGCTTGCCCCTTGCCATATTCAGAGACAGCCCTTTTGCCTCCTCGGTCTTATACTCCTCTTCCAAACTCCTTTTTAATGCCAGAAGTTCATCCCTGCTCATATCCTTGTATGCTTTCATCATGTCATCTCTCCTTTTCATGATATCTTTGGAAGTGAAATATCGCTGGATAACGTTTCTATACTCGCAATATACACATTTCTGAAAGATATTATAACAGAAAAATATGAATCGTTGGGCGAAAATCATATTTTTTTCATTTTTTCTTAAAAATCGGCAAATACCCCCATCTGTTTTTTTAGTTCTTCCACAATTTCCCGATTGATATCCATACGACCCGTAATATCTGCCATATCATCCACCAAACTCTTCGTACTATCCGCAACTCCGGTAATCCCAGAGGCACCATCGTCAATGGCTTTTGTAATGCTCTCAATAGAATCCGCAATCTCAGTCATGGAATTTCTAAGGCGGTCAGTTCTGCTGTTAAATGCATCAATCATTTCCTTTACATAATCAGCATCCTCTTTGTATTGTTTCCCTGAATGGACAAATTCCCGAAATTCCGCCAAAATAGTCTCGCTCAGATAGTCTGCCATATCCTGAGAATGCATAGACAGATTATGTACTGCGTTGGTAACGATCTGATTGACCTCCTGAATGCGAACGGCAGTTTCGCTGCAGGAATTTGCTAAAGATTTAATCTCTGTCGCAACCACAGCAAACCCCTTTCCAGCTTCGCCGGCCCGCATGGCTTCTACGGAAGCGTTCAGGGCAATCAGATTGGTGGATGATGAGATTGCAACGATATCCTTTGTCAGTTTGTCTACCTGATCTACACTCTTGCTATTTTCAATCGCTTCTTCAAGCACCTTCAGAATATCGGATGCCTTCTCTTGAATTGCTTCCGTGTTTGTCTGCGCCGCCGCCTCCATCTCATTTGCCCGTACCTTCATCCCAGAAGAATACTCCGTGATGGCACTGCATTCTTCTGCCATTTCATGGACATCTCCTTTGATATCTACAGCGCTGCTGTTAATAATCGCCGCATTATTTGCCACCTTCTGGATTGCCGTGGACAGAGAACCTGCCAGAGCCGAAATTCCTCTGGCGCTTTTTCCCGACCTGCGGGTATGTTTCAGCACTTCGCCTGTCACCTCGTCAAGCTTGTGCGAACTTTCCTGAAGCGTATCCACCGTACCTTTGATTGGCATTATCACATATTTTTTGATAATCCTTATGGCGGCCAGCACCAATGCCAGACATGCAACAATAGATGTGGCAGCAATAACCAGAGAAATCATATAGACGGCCAGAAGCCTCTGTCTTGCACTGGCTGTCCTTGCGCTCACTGCCGCATACAGTTCATCGGTATTGCCTTCTATAGCAGATCCGAAACTGGCGACGTCACCATTGGCATAAGCATAGGCGTCCTGAGTCTTGCTGTCTGCACTGGCGCAGACAAGATAGACCAAAGCATGCTTAAAGGAATCATAGTTTTCCAGAAGCTGCGCGTATATGGATTCTTCATCTCCCGCAACATATTTTTTATATTCATTTAAATATGTTTCCAATGTCCTTTCTTCTTCTTTGATCTGTGCCACAACAGTAATCATGGTATGATAATCCGTTGCGACGATATGGGAAAGAGCCATCTTATGGATATTCGTGGTGGTATGGCGAATGTTCTGCAGCGTTTCCGAGCCAACCATATAGTTATCTACGATTTTCGAAGCATTAGAATTTACATTGTTGATGCTGAAAACCGATAGGATATTTGAAATGAAGGCCACCACGCCCAAGAGAATGATTGGAAGAATCAGACGTTGTCTTATAGTGAATTTTTTCTTCATTGCTTACCAATTCCTTTCAAAATACGTATCTATCTTGCAGAAATTTTTTCTGCCATCTCATCTAACTGCTTCTGCAGGCTCTGGCCGGATGGATTTCCTTTTGCCATACTTCCCGCAAATACTGAAACAGGATCCCAGAAGTTGCCACCTACCCGCTGAAGCTGGGAAAACTTAGACTGCTCGAAGAGAGCCACCATCGCCGGCGACTGACTGATCTCTGCAGACTTTGCAACTGCGTTGTTTGACGGACCCTGCCCGCGCATTTCAAAGCGGAGCCGCTGATTCTTTTCATTAGTAATCCATTCCGCAAGACGAGACGCCCATTTCGGGTGTTTGGAATAGGCATTTACACCGATTAGCTTGCATCCGGAAAATGAAGCCATCTGCACCTTTCTGCCATTGCAGTTATAGGCAGGCAACTTGGCAGCCCCGGCGTTCTTTCCCCATGCCTCCTTTACCGCAACGGAATTCCATACGCCGCTGACACCAGCGATTACCGAACCATCCTTTACTCCTTTAAGAAAGCCTTCGTCTGTACGACTGGCAAACCCAGAGTGCTTCCCAATTTTGAGCATTGCCCGGGCGACATCCACCCCCCGGATCTCCCCATCTTTCTGATTCCATGTGCAGTAGTTCGTGATTCCATCATCGCTAAGGCCGACTTTAAGCCCTGTATTTCCAAAAAAAGAATATACATACCATGCCGAAGACCAGTCCATGGTAAACAATTTTCCTTTTGCAGCAGCAGCTCTTAATATGCCGTCCAGCGTCTTAACCTGTTTCTCTGTGATATCTTTCTTGTTATAATATAAGAAGTATCCGTTATCTGCAGTCAATGGATATGCATATAGCTGATTATTTACCGTGGCCGCCTCTATTGCGCTGGCAAGATTTCTACTCTTAATTTCCTCCGCATCCTCAATGGGATCCAATGCTCCAGCGGCTGCCAAGGCATTTAACTGGTCGTCCGCAAAGGTAAATACATCTGCGCCTTTCTCCAATTCGCCGATTAATACATCTTTACACTGGGATTCCCCCTGTGCCTCGAATGAAATCTGAAAATCTGCCTGTCCCTGATAGTTTGTCTGAAAACTCTGGATAATCTGATTCATCAGTTCCCGATCTTCCTCAGCGCCCCAGACAACCAGCTGGACATTTTCCAGTTCCGTCTTCTCCAAGACTGTTTTCTCTGCCGAATTGCATCCCGTAAGCACCGTTGTACACAGAATGCCCAGAAGCAATCTCCATACTCTTTTTCCCATAATAACCCATCCTTTATATTCCCATTTTTTGTGGATATTATATCATTGATGCAAACTATTTTCAATACGAGTACACAGAGATAACCAATGCTTTGTTTTACGCCCTCCATTTCAGCCTTGTCAGCCAGTATTTGATGCTTTTCCTCACGCAGCTTATAAATCTCCTCCACCAGATCACCATACTGCTCATTTCTGTTTGCCTTTTGTAAAGGCTGCTTCTGGAGCTCCTCCAGCTTCCCGTCAACATCCTTTGTCGGGGAATTTTCCTGTTTTATGACTTCTTCGATCTTTTCCTGCAAAACTCCTATGGCAGTGCTTTTCTGGGAAAGAACGCTGTTGATGGCTTTTATCACCGCTTCCTGCAGCTCTGTTTCTTGGATGGTTTCAGCATCGCAGGCATCGGGTCCGCTCTCAACCCTTGTTACACATCTCCAGACATTTGAGCGTTTTCCTCGGTTATTCCAGGCAATCCTGCGGCAAATGTCACCGCATTTGGAGCAATATACAATGCTTGAAAGTGCATATTTTCTGATGTAAACTCTCTTCTTACGGTCTTTGCCGCTGT